>JAEZPG010000010.1 GCA_023413555.1 Bacillota bacterium
TACAGATCTTCCAATTATCCCTTTATATATCATTTGTCAAATGACAGAAGTGGTGAAAGGTGTGATTGCTTATATTCTACTAAGGAAGAAAGTATGGGTGAACAATATTGTAACAGGGATGGAACAGAAGGAACCGGTAGAATAAGGAAAGAGAAAATAAAACGGCTTCCCTGACTGGGGAAGCCGTTTCTCACTTTTTATCTAATTCTTAGCCGTAATCACTGCGTTTACTATAATCGCTACAATTCCACACAGTATTCCACCAATGGCATAGACAATAGGGGCGTACTGCCACTTATCCTGGACAAAACCCATATACAGATAGATTATCGTAGCAAATAGCATAATGATACCACAGAGACTACCAATAATATTATTGGATTTTCTCTCTTGTGGAGTTGTCTTATATTCAGTAAGTAGAGCTGTTATGCACCCATAACGCATCCCATTGCGTACTAGAATATATACAGCAAAGGCTATGATCAGTAAAAATGGAATAATTGGATAACAACTCTCATCGGAGGTAAAGCCATAGCCAGCGATTAGGAATAGAGGGGAGATCACACACATTAGTACACCGATAATCAGGTACTTGGTAAAGGAAGGCTGCAATGCAGTCTTTTCTGCTTTTAAGAAAGCGGAGGTCTCTTTGTCTAAGCGAATACCCTTAGAAACGTATTCGAATTTGCTCACGTTCATCCCTCCTACAATAAACAATCCTACAGCGATAGCAAGAAAGACGAAGAGCCCAATAAAGCCTAAAATATCATCCTCATCTACCATGATACCAGAGGAAAAGATATGATCTGTTGCTAACTGATTAAGTAACAACAGAACTACTACGCCTACGATACACAACAGAACGCCTAAAGAAATAAGCTTAGCTGATTTTGCGTAGGAGGCAATATATTCTTTAACTTCTGCCATTGACATAAATCGAAGAGAGCTGTCAGTAGTGGCGTAGGTATCCTCTCCATTATTCTTCTCAAATTCCTTAGTGGAAGGAAGAAGGTTCATTTCCTCCAATAACTCATCAATGTTGCCAAATTCTGAGATTACAATTCCAACCGCTTCGTGCTCAGATTTGCCATCGGCCTTTAATTCATTGTATTTGTCCAACATATTACTCAGTATTTCTTCCTTGGCACGCATAATAGCGTTGGTTGTTGGAAGAGTGCGAAATACATTTTCTACATAAGCTGTAATGGTTTCCATTATTCCATCTCCTTAATAAAATGATCTACTAGATTTTGGGTAAGCTGCCATTCTGTGCATTTTTGCAAATAATAGTCTCTTCCCTCTTCGGTAATGTGGTAATAGGTTCTCCGTTTTCCTTGGGTCTCTTCGCCAAAATAAGATTCAATAAGGCCGTTTTTTTCAAGTCGATTAAATGCGGAGTATAAAGTTGTTTCTTTTATTGTGTACGTGTCCTTAGATTGAAGTCGAATGGTCTTACTGATTTCATATCCGTAGGAATCTTGTTCTAATAAAGTGTATAGGATAAACACATCATTATAACCACGTAACACATCGCTGCTTATGGGATAGGTCAAGTTCTCTACTGCCATTCAAGCACCTCCTTAGATTGTTTTGTACAATACTACGACAGATGTACTACGTCTGATGAAGTAATTATACTACCACTACTACGACAGGTAAAGTACTTTTTTAAAAAATTAATATAATTTGATTGACAATAATCGACTAAATACGACATTAACGTGTACAAAGTATGCTATGAAGGGGGGAAGGAGCGAATAAACATAAGTTTATCGGGGAATATTCTTGTAATCGTAAGTTTTTGTGATAAAATAGGTCTATCGGCAAAAATGTATTACCATATAGAATAATAAATATAAGTAAGGAGAACCAAAATGGAATTAGTAACTGTGCGTGAGTTATATCGAGAAAAAGAAAAATACATTGGCAAGAAGATTTCAGTTGGTGGTTGGGTAAGAAGCAACCGAGACTCTAAGACCTTCGGCTTCGTTGTCATAAATGATGGAAGTTTTTTTGAAACTCTTCAAATTGTGTATAGTGAAGAGAAGATAGGTAATTTTAGCGAAATCGCCAAATTAAATATAGGCTCTGCCATTGTAGTAACCGGTGTGTTAGTAGCTACTCCTGAGGCGAAGCAGCCATTTGAGATTCAGGCAGAAGAGATTCTTGTCGAGGGTAGTTCTACTGCAGATTATCCACTACAGAAGAAGCGTCACTCCTTAGAGTATCTTCGTACCATCGCACATTTGCGTCCAAGAACCAACACCTTCCAGGCAGTATTTCGTGTACGTTCTTTGATTGCCTACGCGATTCATCAGTACTTTCAAGAGAGAAACTTTGTCTATGTTCACACTCCACTAATCACCGGAAGTGACTGTGAAGGCGCTGGAGAGATGTTCCGTGTTACCACCTTAGACTTAAATAATGTTCCTAAGACAGAGGAGGGCAAGGTGGATGTAAAGCAGGATTTCTTTGGTAAGGAGACGAATCTGACAGTAAGCGGTCAGTTAAATGGTGAGACCTATGCTCTAGCATTTCGTGATATCTATACGTTCGGACCAACCTTTAGAGCGGAAAATTCCAACACCACACGTCATGCAGCAGAGTTCTGGATGATTGAGCCTGAGATAGCATTTGCAGACTTAAAGGACGACATGATTCTGGCAGAAGGGATGATTAAATACATTATCAAATATGTACTAGAGCATGCTCCTGAGGAAATGAATTTCTTCAACTCTTTTGTAGACAAGGGCTTATTAGAACGTCTAAACCACGTTGCTAACTCTGATTTTGGTCATGTAACCTATACAGAGGCCATTGAAATCTTAGAGAAGCATAATGATAAATTCGAATATAAAGTAAGTTGGGGCTGTGATCTACAGACTGAGCATGAGAGATACTTAACAGAGGAAATCTATAAAAAGCCAGTCTTTGTTACCGATTATCCAAAGGAAATCAAAGCCTTCTATATGAAGATGAATGAAGATAACAAGACGGTTGCAGCCATGGACTTACTGGTTCCTGGCATTGGAGAGATCATCGGAGGAAGCCAGAGAGAGGATGACTATGAGAAGTTAGCTGCTCGTATGAATGAGCTAGGCTTAAAGGAAGAAGACTATGGCTTCTATATGGACCTTCGTAAATATGGTTCTGTGCGCCATGCAGGCTTTGGCCTTGGCTTTGAACGTTGTGTTATGTATCTGACTGGTATGGGTAACATCCGTGATGTTATTCCATTCCCTAGAACTGTAAATAATTGCGAACTATAATAATAGAAAAGAGAAAGGGGTCCCTGCCTTCAGGAAAGGACCTCTTTTATCTTGTGCGCCACCCAGACTTGAGGTAATTGTTATGTGGAATATTTGAATATTTAAAGAAAATAATATATAATTAATCTAGTGTTTTATTGTAATTAAACTTTAATTTTGGGAGGTTACTAATATGGGGTTTGGCTTTAATAGTGATATAGACTCTTTTCCTGGCACGGGTTTCTCAATTGTCTTTTTTCTTATCTTTGGGATGATTATTGCACTATTTATCTTTGTTATTGTTAGAGGCATTATGACCTGGAACCATAATAATCATTCTCCCAGACTGACAGTAGATGCGATCATTGTCTCTAGGCGCATGGATGCATCTCATCATCACAATAATGGTGCTGGACATGTTGGTACATCATACTCACGGTATTATGTAACTTTTCAAGTGGTGAGTGGTGATCGGATAGAATTATTGGTTGATGGAAGTGAATATGGAATGTTAGCGGAAGGAGACCGTGGTCAATTGACTTTTCAAGGGACACGTTATCTTGAATTTAAAAGAATATACTGATAGGAAGTTGCATCTAATTACATAGAGGGATGAAAGAGAAGCGGTCTTCGTCGTTGGAGGGAGGCTGCTTTTACATACTATTTTACATTTTACAATTCTACAAAATTAGACGCTCACTGGTTGATGATTAACAGTTTTTATGCTATAGTTCGTAACATAAACAGGTTATTGAATAAAACAATTACAAGTTAGGAGGCGATCTCATGTCGGTAATTGAAGTGAGCCATTTAACCAAGGATTACGGAAGTGGTCGAGGAGTATTTGATGTTTCGATACATGTAAAAGAGGGCGAATGTTTTGGATTTCTTGGACCCAATGGTGCAGGTAAGACAACAACAATTCGTCATTTGATGGGTTTTTCTAAGCCACAAAAGGGAACATGCTACATAGCAGGCCTAGATAGTTGGCAAGACGCTGCCAACCTAAAACACACAGTGGGTTATCTTCCGGGAGAGGTTGCCTTACCAAGAGGGCTGACTGGTGTGGAATTTTTAAATATGATGAAGAAAATGCGAAAGATGCAGGATGATCGCTATCTTAAGGAGTTGCTTGATCGATTCGAGCTAGATCCAACTATGGACATTCATCAGATGAGTTTAGGGGTGAAACGCAAATTAGCAGTAGTTACTGCTTTTATGCATGATCCAGATATTCTGATTTTGGATGAACCAACATCGGGGTTAGACCCAATTATGCAACAAACCTTCATTCAGTATATTCTTTCAGAGAAGACCAGAAAGAAAACAATCCTGCTTTCCTCCCATATCTTCCATGAGATAGATGAAACCTGTGATCGAATCTCCATTATTAAAGATGGTAAGATCGAAGCGGATTTTGAAGCGGCAGATCTAAAAAACCGCAGTCAAAAGATTTATAGAGTTTCCTTTGAAGATAAAGAGTCCTATGAGTTATTTACCGCTATGCCTTATCAATTCACCTCAAAGAATCCCGGCAAATTGAGAGCCAGAGTGGCCGTTAAGAATCAGGAGATTACAAAGCTAATCAGTGATGTGACGGAACTTAGCATAATTGATTTTCAGGAGATTCCATTTACCCTTGAGGATTATTTTATGCAGTTCTATAAAGAAGAGCGGACATTTGAGGGGGTACGATAATGAGGGATACTATCATTCAAATAAAAAATTTGACGAAGGAGTATGGTAGTAGCAGAGGTATTTTTGATATTAATCTGGAAGTGAAATGTGGAGAGGTCTATGGATTTATTGGGACCAATGGCTCTGGGAAAACTACGACAATTCGTAATATGATGGGATTTATTCGGCCGGATCATGGAGAGGTGAACATACTTGGCATGGATTCCTGGAAGAAATCCGTGGACATCAAAAAGTATATCAGCTATGTTCCAGGTGAAATTGCCTTTCCTAAGTTGGCAACGGGCTCCGCATTTTTAAAATCCCAGGCAGAATACTTAAATGTTTCAGATTATACCTATATGAATGAATTAATCAGCCGTTTTCAGCTGGATCCCTCTGCTAATCTAAAGCGAATGAGTAAAGGGATGAAGCAGAAGACTGCATTAGTTGCAGCACTCATGGGAGATAAGGATATCTTAATTCTAGATGAACCTACAACAGGCCTGGATCCTCTCATGCGAGAGGTATTCTTAAATCTGATTCGTGAGGAAAAGGCAAAGGGTAAGACTATTTTTATGTCCAGTCATATCTTTGAAGAGATTGAGGAGGTCTGTGATAAGGCAGCTATGATTAAAGATGGTCATCTCTTTGATGTAATCGATGTGTATGAGTTACGCCATGGTGTGGAAAAAACCTTTTATGTCACTTTTGCCAATCCTTCAGATAAGGATAGTGTCATGAGACGATGTGGGTCTGTACACTGTGTAGACGAGAAAGCTTCTAATATGTTAAAAATTACTTTTCCAATGAGGAAAACAAAGCATATATTATCTTTGTTAAAGGATTACAACATTACCTCTCTTTCAGAGGAGCATGACACACTGGAGAATCATTTTAAAACAGTGTTTGAGAAGGGGGAAAAAGAGAATGCAGGTAGAAAATAAAGCAATGAGGGTTTTTTCAGGCCCTCTTATGAAACAGAATATTAAGGCAAACTGGATACTGGCTGTGGTGATAGCTCTGATTATGTGCCTGCTGACTAATGTGATTAACTTTGCCTCCAGTATTATGGACACCTCTGGGGTGGATGATAAGGTACAGGAAGCGCAAGCGGAGTTCTATTCTCATCTATATGCCATTGCTTCTTATAATGAGCAGGCAGGAGCAAAGCTTTCCTATGAGGACTTCACTTCCACCAAGGATCACACTGCTTATGACCAAGTGTTTGCCATGGTATCTAAGCAGTCTGAAAATGACTTTAGTAGTACAAAGTTTTCAGAGGCAGCAAAGGTACTAGAGGATACAGACACCTCGATGGATACTTATGTAAGGCAGTTTGAATATGTGTATGCTTTAGACAATACAAAAGGTTGCTTTGAAGGTGGAGAATTAGGTGTAGATGACATGATGAAAACCATGTTAGAGACTATGGGGGTTAACCCCGACCTAGTAAAAAACCTTAGTAAGATGGATACCACAGCTTTGATGAATACCATGTATTTTACGGTCATGGGCATTCTGCCAATCTTTTTATTTATTGTAATTGTAGCCAATTCCCTGATTGCTAGCCAGGTGGATAGCGGTTCTTTGGCATATGTACTTTCTACCCCAACGAAACGCTCGGCAGTTGCCATTACCCAAGCGGTATTTATGATTGTGGCACCCCTTGTGATTCTTATTGTGGTATGTTTTTCCCGCATAGTATCCTCATGGATTTTATTCGGTGATCTTTCCATAAAGGAGAACCTATATCTTTATCTTGGAATGTACCTATTGGTGGAAGCAGTTGGAGCACTTTGCTATATGGGCAGCTGCATCTTTAATCGAAGCAGTAAGTCCATGTCATTTGGCGGCGGCTTGGCAGTATGGTTTTTCCTCGCATCCTTACTTGGCATGTTTGGTACAAGTAATATGGTCAACTTAGGCATGGGTGTAAAAGAGCTTGGAATTTTCAATAAGCTTACGTTGGTAGGTTTGTATGACATCATAGCGATTGAAACAGTGGGAACAAATTCAGTGGATTATTCCTTTGTCTGGAAATTTGCAGTCCTTTTTGGAATCGCAGTTGTCTGCTATGTAATAGGTTTTGTGCGATTTAAGAAGAAAGACTTGCCATTATAAAAGGTAATAGGTTGAAGGAGGATAGGATATGAATAATAAAGTAAATCAGCTACTATTGATTGCGGGATTAGTATTTTCACTTACAGGGATTATCTTTCTTTGCGTTGCTATATTTGCGGATAAGTATAGCAAGTGGTTTCTTTGTATTGCACTGGGGTGTACGCTTGTCTCCAATCTATTTAACATAACTCGCAAAAGAAGACGGAAGACTGACAGCACAGCCTCGTAAGATAGTTTTATATAAGAAGCCGATTATCGCTTTCATTCAAGGGACGTGTCGGCTTCTTTTGTTGTCTTTTTATAAGAAGGACAGGTTATTTTACTCGGAAAACAAGTTCTGGGTAACAGTATCAAAATTATTCGGTGTTATTTCCGGTAATACACCACTAAAGCAGACTTTGAAAAATGTATTGTCGTTATATTCAACAACGAATTCAAAAGTTTGAGGATCCTCCATCTCATCTGCGCCGGAAGTGTCGCTCTCCCAATCAAAAACTTCCATATCACGTAAAGATGTTAGAAACAGATTAATCTCATCCTTTGTAATCTGCTTTGATTCTACCGAACTCAAATCTGAAAAAATATATGTTTTGTTAGAGAAGTATTTTTTGCTATTCACACAATCCCATAAAACACTCTTTGCAGAAGTATTTATATTCTCATAAAAGGCGATTCTCTTTATTCCATTGAGGTAATCAGTCTTTCTATTCCTACCGGAATCATCAAACAGGTAGGTGACATCGTTAACTTTTGCCTCATTTGCATATGTCTGCAAGAGTTCCTTGATATTTGCACCCTTTACGCTCTCCGGAGTTAATTCAGAGTATGCGATGAATGCATGTAAATCTACACCTTTATAATCCAACTCATCAAGGGATGCCATTTTGATAAGTTCACTTTCCGTTATTAAGGGAAGTTTTTTTATTTCCATGTTAGATTCTCCTTTCGAACAAGCTATCACCCATATTCCTAACATACCAATCATTATAGTTATTGCAAATCTCTTTAACATTATTTCTCCCCTCTAGCGACCATGGATTCTGCCACTTCATCCAAAAAATACTTAGCAGTTGGAAACCTTTGAATGAAAGCGTTCATCGCTTTTTGAACTTTCTAAAGAATATCCTGTTCTTCCGTAGTCAATGAATCAAGACTTATATTCTTAGCAGATATAATATACTCTAAAACATGCTTTGCCCTATTATGATATGCTCTTAATGTATTGGCTGTTGTACCATCCTTAACTACTTCTGTTGAAATAGAATTCATCAGTTCTACATATCCGCTAACAATACCATCCAATTCTTTTAAGTTAGAATGTAGATTCTTCGCTGATTTTTTAATATATTCTTCGTCAACAATGATAACTATCTGTTTCATAACCTCTCCCCTCTTTTTATACAGTATAATATCTATACATTAGTATTAATTACCATAAAATGTCAATACAATATGATAATATAATATCTCATACTATCTCGAAATGAAACCTTTCTTACGACAGAGTCATTCACATAAATAATTGACTTAAATTTCCAAAAGATGTAAACTGTTATTAAAAAGCTGTATAAGCAATCAAGGGGGAGGTAATAAAAATGTCTGAATCATCGTTGCGTGCTAGGATCCAAAGCAATAATAATCAAATTAGTGACTATAGGGCAAAGATTACAGACTTAAAGAAAAAGATTCAAGAGCTGAACACATTAAAGAGTAAGTTCACTAAGATGCAAGAAGAGTTTGGAAAAGAACAGGTTACAAGAAAGAAACGACTCAATAATATTACGAATACGGTAAATCGTAATAAGATATATTCCAACTATTACTCCGGCATGTCTACTTTATTGGAGGGAAAAGAGTTTCAGAAGGCTTACAATGGTCCCACTGAGGCCAATAGAAAGATAACCGCTAAGATTGGAGAACTGCAAGAAAAAATTAGTTCCTATAATTCTAGTATAAGTAGTCTACAAAGTAGTAACAACAGTCTATGGGAAGAGATTTCTAGGCTAAATTCTAAAAAGTAGGGGGGATATAATGAAACGAGACTTTACGGAGAATGCGAAAAACGAACTCCTAGAATTGGTCAAAGAGGTGGAAGATGAAAAATGGTGTGGTTTTACCGACTGGTTTGGTGACAGATGGATTGATATGAGTGCTTGGTTTGGCAATCTGGATGTTAAGGATTATGTGAATGAGATTACCACTTATCATAAAAAGGTTATTGATAAGAACAATACTACAGCTGGTGATATCGAGAAGATCTTTACAGATGTCAATCATGTCAGTACCAACTATTTTTCAAGATTTACAGCCTTAATGCTTAATTTGCAGGGGTATAACAAAAGTATAAAAGCGTTGGCTACCACAATCAATCCTACAGCGAAATTATTTACACCAACATATGTAGGCCCTAAGCTTAGGGAGGCTATTCAACAGTATCTTATTGAAAGTGATGCCCTTGAAAAGATAGCCGGGGATGGACTAAGTGAACAGGAAGCACAAAAAATGAATCCGGCTACCATGCAGACCATTATGGATGGCTATGTAGACATGCTTACAAAGGTGGCACCAAACGTAAGTGTGGGAGAGACACTTGAGATTCCCATAGGTCCAGGTACCTGTGTTTACTATAAGAATACAGCAACAGTGAATGGTGCCATAAATCTTACTGTAAATAATACAATTAATGAACAACGATTGGATTTTAAAGGGTTCTCTTCTAAAGTCAAATTAGATGACAATGGGAATAATTATGTAACAATCAATACCGCTGGATCTATGGCTTTGTCCAGTTCAGTTACTATAGGCAACACTACATATACAGCAAGTTCCGGATTTAGTAACTGGGGTTCTTCTGTATATATGGAATATTCTATCAAGACCAATATAGAAGGAGGAAGTGTGACATCAGCTATAGGAGTGAAACAAAGCGGCAATTCTAATTGGAAGCCACTTCCTGTGCCTGTTACCGTTGAGTCACCATATACCTGTCAGATACCGGATATTGATTGGGAGGAAGTTGGAATGGTTATTTTAACAGCTGTTGTTATAGTGGGAGTTACCTATCTAATTGTACAAACAGGAGGAGCGGCAGCAGTGGTTTTGGTAGCTGTCTAGAGGGGAGGAGAATAATGAGAAGTAATAAAATAATAGGAATTATACTAATGTTGCTCTATATGGTAATAGTTCTATGTGCCTGCTCGAATAATCAGCAATCAGAACAGGCGAAGACGTACTATATACCACCATCCTATTATAAGATTGCAGGAATTCAACCGGAGGTAGATGTTAATTCAATTAAAGCAAAGGGAAGTGACTATTGTAAGGATGTATACGTCAAAGACGGCGGCATGGAAATTAAATTAACAAAGACACAATTGGACAATGTAAAAGAGGAATTTACTCATCAATTCAAGGAATACTCAGATAAGCTTTTAAATATTAATTCTAACTATAAGATAGAGCAAAGTTCTGATTATACATCCCTCACGTTTCAAGTAGATAAACAGGTTTCAAAGTTTGATATTTTTCCAAATGTGGGAATGCTACTTACCTGCAATGCAACACAGCAGATTCTTCATACAGGTTCCTCCGATTGGAGTATGCATGTAAAGTTTGTTAACTATAATACGGGGAAGACTGTTGCAGAGGCAGATTTACCAAAGGATGAATTAGCATTTGGTGAGAAAGAATGGAACGAGAGTAATTGAGAAAAGTAATTAAGAAAAGTAATTAAGGTAACAGAACATATTAGGTTCCGTTACCTTAATTTGATGAAAGCATTATTGTCTGAATTGAGCTGCAATCTTAGAGTCAGTCTCCTCAACAACCTTAGCAGTAGATTTTAAAGCAGTGGAGATGTCATCAATAAGCTCTTTAGCTTTTACAAAACCTGGACGAAGTTGAGCAAATTTTGCAGCATAAGCAGCACTTGCATCACCTTCCCACTCACTTTGTAAGTTCTTGAGTAAGCCGTCCATCTTCTTGATAATGTCCTGAAGTTTGACTGCCTCAGCAGTGTATTCACCTGCCCTGGTCCTCATTGTTTCCGGTGTCATTCTAATTTGATTAGCCATTATTAATCCTCCCTTCCCCTAGTTTATCTATGACTAATAGCGTATCGCTAGAGCCACCCTGTAAAGATGTATATGTA
>JAEZPG010000036.1 GCA_023413555.1 Bacillota bacterium
GGATACATTTATCAAGGCAAGGTAAAAGCATTAGCAGATGCAGCAAGAGAAGCTGGTCTGGAATTCTAGGGCAAGGAGGAAGATTCATGAAACGTGAGATAATTGATGCTAGTCAATTAGAATTAGAAGATAAAGTAGTATCAATCAAACGTGTTACTAAAGTAGTAAAAGGTGGACGTAACTTCAGATTTACTGCATTAGTTGTTGTTGGTGACAAGAACGGACACGTTGGAGCAGGACTTGGAAAAGCAACAGAAATTCCAGAAGCTATTCGTAAAGGAAAAGAAGATGCAATCAAGAAATTAATCACTGTTCCTCTAACTGAGGTTGGTAGCGTACCACATGATTTCATCGGTAAATTTGGTAGCGCTTCTGTATTACTAAAGAACTCTCAAGAAGGTACTGGTGTTATTGCTGGTGGTCCAGTTCGTAACGTATTAGAATTAGCTGGATACAAGAATATCCGTACTAAATCTTTAGGTTCAAATAACAAGCAAAACGTAGTTCTTGCAACAATCGAAGGCTTATCTCAGTTAAAGACTCCTGAAGAAGTTGCTAAACTTCGTGGCCTTTCTGTAGAAGAAGTCTTAGGCTAAGTCGGAGTTGAACTGTAAAGTTCTGTAAATGTTTAGGAGGTGTCATTTGTGGCAGATAAATTAAAGATCACTTTAGTAAAATCTACTATTGGTGCCGTTCCAAAGAACAGAAAGACTGTTGAAGCATTAGGTCTTCGTAAACTTAACAAGACTGTTGAAATGCCAGATAATGCTTCTGTAAGAGGAATGGTTCAACAAGTTAGACATTTAGTAAAGGTTGAAGAGATATAATCAATATTAAACTAGTAAGGAGGTGCGCAGGATGAATTTATCACAATTAAGTCCAGCTGAAGGCTCTAAACACAGCGACAACTTCAGAAGAGGTCGTGGTCATGCTTCAGGCAATGGTAAGACAGCTGGTAAAGGTCATAAAGGTCAAAAAGCTCGTTCAGGAGCTCCTAGAGTAGGTTTCGAAGGTGGCCAGATGCCTTTATACAGAAGATTACCTAAGAGAGGTTTTACAAACAGAAATTCACAAGAGATCGTTGGTATCAACGTTGATGTGTTAAATAGATTTGAAGATGGTGCAGTAGTAACTGTAGAATCTTTAATTGAAATTGGTATTGTAAAGAACCCAAAAGACGGAGTTAAAATCCTAGGAAATGGAGAATTAACTAAGAAGCTTGATGTGAAGGTGAATGCTTATAGTGCTGGTGCTGCAGAAAAGATCAAAGCTCTTGGTGGAAATGCTGAGGTGATTTAGTATGTTTGATACGGTCCGAAATGCTTTTAAAATAAAAGACATAAGAGGGAAAATTCTATTTACCTTTGTAGCACTTCTTATTGTAAGACTTGGATCTCAGTTACCGCTCTATAAAATCAGTGAGACAGCTGCCGATGTATTCGGCAGCAATGATTCACTTCAATTTTTTGATACTTTAACAGGTGGTTCATTGTCAAGTTTATCTATCTTTGCATTGAATATCTCACCTTACATTACTGCATCTATCATAATGCAGCTGTTGACAATCGCTATTCCAAGCTTAGAAGAATTGCATAAAGATGGTGAAAATGGAAGAAAGAAAATTGCTTCCTATACTAGATACATGACGATAGTGTTAGCTTTAATTGAAGGTACTGCTATGGCAATCGGATTTTCCTCCGGTAGCAATCCTAAGTTAATGTTAACTAGCGTTACCGATTACATTATTGTAGTCAGTGCATTAGTAGCCGGATCTGCATTTTTAATGTGGTTAGGTGAGAAAATTAACGACAGAGGAATAGGAAATGGTATTTCTATCATCTTGGCAATTAACATTCTTGCAAAGGTACCAGAGGATATCTATCGATTAGTTGTAAACTATGTAATTACACCACCGGATATGGTAAAGAAAATCATTGCAGTTGTCTTAATCGTTGGCATTTTGGTTGCATTGGTATTTTTGATCAACCTCCTAAATGGTGGAGAGAGAAGAATTCCTGTACAGTATGCTAAAAAGGTGCAAGGAAGAAAAATGGTAGGTGGACAAACCTCCCATATCCCATTAAAGGTTAATACGGCTGGAGTTATCCCAGTTATCTTTGCAAGTTCCATTATGTCCTTCCCAGGCTTAATCGCAGGTTTCTTTAACGTTCAGGCAGCATCTGGAGCAGGTGCAAGTATTGGACAAAAGATTTTGAAGCTATTAAGTTCCGGTTCTTGGTTTAACATTAGAAGTCTTGGAGAGTTTAAGTATTCTATCGGTATGCTTATTTATTTAGCACTATTAATATTCTTTGCTTACTTCTATACAACGATTACCTTTAATCCGGCAGAAGTTGCAAACAACATGAAAAAGAATGGCGGATTTGTTCCTGGTATTCGTCCAGGTAAACCTACTTCCGATTTCTTGAATAAAGTACTAAATAATATCGTATTTATTGGTGCTGTAGGACTTGCAATTGTATGTGTAATTCCTATTCTTGTACAAGGTATTACTGGAGCACAAGTTTCATTTGGTGGAACTTCCCTTATCATTATCGTGGGTGTTGTTCTTGAAACCGTGAAGCAGATAGAATCACAGATGTTGGTTCGCCATTATAAAGGATTTCTAAATGACTAAATAGATTTTCTACATAAGAAGACCATCGCTTGATTTTTAAGCGATGGGTTCTTGTGTTTTTTAGATATTTAGTGGATAATAGTTAAAAATGTAAGAAACGTACAAAAAGATTGGAAAGTGAATAGTGAAAAGGGTAAAGCAAATATAGTTGAATCCATTTTATATTCTATGAATAGTCAGTATATAGAATGTCCATAATGTAAATAAGTGGTATAACATGCTCTTCGCTTTTCACTGTTCACTTTTCACAGACACTGAATATGCTTGAATTAACAAATTGTTATATTAAATATTGCTCAAATGGAGGATTTTGTTAATGAAAATAGTGATGTTGGGGGCTCCTGGTGCCGGTAAAGGAACACAGGCAAAGAAAATCTCTGAAAAGTTTTCTATACCTCATATTTCCACCGGAGATATCTTCAGGGCAAACATTAAAAATGGTACTGAGCTTGGTAAAAAAGCTAAAGTTTATATGGATCAGGGCTTATTAGTGCCAGATGAATTAGTAGTAGATCTTGTAGTAGACCGTCTGAAACAGGAAGATTGTAAGAATGGCTACATTCTGGATGGATTCCCACGTACCATTCCACAGGCTGAAGCGCTGGACAATGCATTAACTGCCATTGGTGAGAAGATGGACTATGCAATTAATATTGAAGTACCAGATGACTATATCATCAATCGTATGGCAGGCCGTCGTGCTTGTGTATCTTGCGGTGGTACCTATCACATTGTAAATATTCCTACCAAGGTAGAAGGTATCTGCGATGTATGTGGTGGAACTCTTATTTTAAGAGAGGATGATAAGCCGGAAACTGTTAAAAAACGTCTGGATGTGTACCATGAACAAACACAGCCATTAGTAGATTATTATCAAGGAAAAGGCATTTTAGTGGATGTAGATGGAACCAAAGATTTGCTGGACCTATTTAATGAAATCATTGATATATTACAGAATTAATAGCAGGTGACCACATATTATGTCAGTAACGATAAAATCAAAACATGAGATAGAACTGATGCGCGAGGCGGGAAAGATTCTGGCTGCAGTGCACGAAGAGTTAGAACATTTTTTAAAACCAGGGCTTACTACCTATGAAGTAGATAAAAAAGGATATGATCTGATTAAGAGTTATCACTGTATTCCTTCCTTTTTAAACTATAATGGATATCCAGCTTCCATCTGTGTATCCATCAATGATGAGGTAGTACACGGAATTCCAAGCAAGAAACGAATTATCCAAGAGGGTGATATTGTCAGCCTGGATGCTGGTGTAATTTACAAAGGATATCAATCTGATGCAGCTAGAACCCATGCTGTAGGTGATGTAAGCGAAGAGGCAAAGCGTCTGATAGAAGTGACGAGACAAAGCTTCTTTGAAGGTATCAAGCTTGCTAAAGCTGGCAATCATCTTCATGATATTTCCGCTGCAATTGAAGATTATGTAGTAGCTCATGGATTTACCTGTGTTAGAGATCTAGTAGGACATGGTATCGGCAAAGAACTGCATGAAGAGCCACAGATTCCTAATTTCAGACAGAAGACCAGAGGGATTCGTCTGCAACCAGGTATGACACTGGCGATTGAACCAATGGTAAATATCGGCCGATGCGATGTATGCTGGCTGGATGATGACTGGACTGTTGTAACTGAGGATGAATCCTTATCTGCCCACTACGAGAACACAGTGTTAATTACTGAGGGAGAGCCAGAGATTCTTAGCTTGAACAAATAGTAAAGTAGGGTACAGATAATGGAGAATTTTAAAATAGGTACAGTAGTTAAATCAATAGCTGGACATGATAAAAACAATCTTTTTGTAATAATAAATGTCGAAAATGAATATGTATATCTTGTGGATGGAAAGTGTAGATCTTTGGTTAAACCCAAAAAGAAAAAGGTCAAACATGTACAGTATGTTGCAGATTCTAAAGAATTTGAACTGCTTGAGCAGAACACGGGAAGTCTTCTAGATGCTCATATTCGAAAAATTATCCATAAAACAATATCAAAATAAGATATTAGGTCAAGTTATGATTTAGGAGGTAAAAGATGTCAAAGACTGACGTAGTTGAAGTTGAAGGTACAGTATTAGAAAAATTGCCAAACGCAATGTTTCAGGTTGAATTGGAAAATGGTCACAAGGTGTTAGCACACATTAGTGGCAAACTAAGAATGAACTTTATTCGTATTCTGCCAGGAGATAAGGTTACAATTGAGCTTTCTCCATATGACTTAACAAAAGGCAGAATTATTTGGCGTGATAAGTAAATTTTCACTTGCCTTTCTATCGTGAATTTGATATAATAGCAAGTGGACTTTTTGAAAGGAGAGATTTACTGTGAAAGTAAGATCATCAGTCAAACCGATTTGCGAAAAATGCAAAATCATTAAAAGAAAAGGATCTATCAGAGTAATCTGCGAAAATCCAAAACACAAACAAAGACAAGGCTAATTACAATACCACGGCTGTGATATTGTTTATGAATTCATAGAATATATTATTTTGTAAAAAAGAGATGGAGTTCTGCATTTTTTTGGAAGCAACTCCCTCCCTATTTTATTCTTAAGATATTAGTTCAGAATTCCATATAGATATTATATAGCCAGTCTTGCTTTCTGTGTTACAATCTGCCGAATTGGCAAGCACAAGGTGCTTTGAATTAATGAGGCGAACAGCATTAATTCACATTGTGATATTATGGATGTGAGCAGTTGAACTTAGTAAAGTGAGTACTGCTACGTTTTAGTTTTCCGACTATGGAAACTAATGCTCTTAATAGGAGCATCATAATTTAAAGCGGCTGCATGTAGTGAAACACTTGGATGTGTTGTCATTACAAAAAAAAGTATTAAGACTATCTTAATGCTCTCTCGTTAAGAAAAATTAGTACTTATTAGTATGCGTTTGATTTAATAGAATTAGACGCTGGTATTTTTAAAGATTTATATCATATTGAAAATTTTGTGGAGGTGTAAAGCGCACATGGCTCGTATCAATGGTGTAGATTTACCAAGAGAAAAACGTGTTGAAATCGGACTTACTTATATCTATGGTATCGGTAGAGTAAGCTCCAATCGTATCCTTGCTGCTGCTAACGTTAATCCGGACACTCGTGTTAGAGATTTAACTGATGAAGAAGTTGCAAGAATTCGTGATATTATTGACGAATCACAAACTGTTGAAGGTGATTTACGTAGAGAAATCGCTCTTAATATTAAAAGATTACAAGAAATTGGATGCTACAGAGGAATTCGTCATAGAAAAGGTCTTCCTGTTCGTGGACAGAAGACTAAGACAAACGCAAGAACAAGAAAAGGTCCTAAGCGTACAGTAGCTAACAAGAAGAAATAATATTAGGAGGGTATGTTAATGGCTAAGAAAGTTACAAAAAAAGTGACTAAGAAACGTGTGAAAAAGAACGTTGACCGTGGACAAGCACACATTCAGTCATCTTTTAATAATACAATTGTTACGTTGACAGATGCAGAAGGTAACGCTCTCTCTTGGGCAAGTGCAGGTGGCTTAGGATTTAGAGGTTCTAAGAAATCTACAGCATTTGCTGCTCAGATGGCAGCTGAAACTGCAGCGAAAGCAGCGTTAGTTCATGGTTTGAAATCAGTAGAAGTTATGGTAAAAGGTCCTGGACAAGGTAGAGAAGCAGCAATTCGTGCTCTTCAGGCTTGTGGTATCGAAGTAACAAGCATTAAAGATGTAACTCCAGTTCCACACAATGGATGTAGACCACCAAAACGTAGAAGAGTCTAATTAGGAGGTATAACAATGGCAAGAGACATGAGTCCTGTTCTTAAAAGATGTAGATCACTTGGCTTAGACCCTATTTTCTTAGGAGTTGCTAAAAAATCAAACAGAACATCCGCAAGAGCTGGTAAGAAAACAAGCGAATACGGTTTACAATTAAAAGAGAAACAAAAAGCAAAATTCATTTATGGTGTACTTGAAAAACCATTTAGAAATATGTTTGCAAAAGCTCAGAAGATGAAAAATGGTACTACTGGTGAAAACCTTATGATTCTTCTTGAGTTAAGACTTGATAATGTTATGTATAGAATGGGATACGGAAGAACTAGAAAAGAAGCTAGACAGATTGTAGACCATAAGCATGTTTTAGTAAACGGCAAATGTGTCAATATTCCAAGTTATCAGGTAAAACCTGGTGATGTGATTGAGATTAAAGAGAAATTCAAGAGTGCTCAAAGATATAAAGACATCTTAGAAGCAACTGACGGAAGATTAGTTCCTGCTTGGTTAGATGCAGACCACGAAAACTTAACTGGTACTGTAAAAGAAATGCCAGGTAGAGATCAAATTGATGTTCCAGTTAACGAAATGCTTATCGTTGAGTTGTATTCTAAATAATACGCATATCTTCTATGGCTGGTTATTCATACCAGTCTGGAGATTCCTTATAAGGGTAAGATACTACTTCAAAGTATGTATATGCTGTATTATAGATACCCTCAATCATTAATAACCTTAAAAGGAGGGTCCTTTCGTGTTTGATTTCGAAAAACCAAAAATTGAGATTGCTGAAATGACTGAAGACAAGAAGTTTGGCCGTTTCGTAGTCGAACCTCTTGAAAGAGGCTATGGTACCACATTAGGTAATTCTTTAAGAAGAATTATGCTTTCCTCTTTACCCGGTTCAGCCGTAAGTCAAGTGAAAATAGATGGTGTAGTACATGAGTTCAGTTCCATTCCTGGTGTTAAGGAAGATGTCACTGAGATCATAATGAATATCAAAAGTTTAGCTATTAAGAATAACAGTGAAACTAACGAACCTAAGACAGCATATATTGAATTCGAAGGTGAAGGAGTAGTAACTGCTCGAGATATTCAAGTAGGACCAGATATTGAAATTTTAAATCCAGACACTGTAATCGCTACTTTAAGCGGTGGTACAGATTCTAAGTTATTTATGGAGCTTACCATTACTAAAGGTAGAGGTTATGTAGGTGCGGATAAAAATAAAAATGAAGATTCTGCGATCGGTGTTATTCCGATTGACTCCATCTACACTCCTGTAGAACGTGTGAATCTGAAAGTGGAAAATACACGTGTGGGCCAAATCACAGATTATGACAAGCTTACATTAGACGTATGGACCAATGGTACTTTAGCTCCAGATGAAGCAGTTAGTTTAGCTGCTAAGGTATTAAGTGAACATCTGAATTCCTTTATTGATTTATCTGAAAATGCTAAGACAGTTGATGTCATGGTAGAAAAAGAAGATAACGAGAAAGAGAAAGTTCTTGAAATGAGCATCGATGAACTTGAATTATCTGTTCGTTCTTATAACTGCTTAAAGAGAGCTGGTATTAACACAGTAGAGGAATTAACTAATAGAACTTCTGAAGATATGATGAAGGTTCGTAACCTTGGTCGTAAGTCTTTAGAAGAAGTCTTAAGTAAGTTAAAAGAACTTGGATTGTCCCTAAATCTGAGTGACGAATAAATTAAGGAGGTAAGCAAATGGCAGGCTATAGAAAACTTGGAAGAACTTCAAGTCAAAGAAAGGCTTTGTTAAGAAATCAAGTAACTAACTTGTTATACAATGGCAAAATTGTTACTACCGAAGCAAAAGCCAAAGAGATTCGTAGAGAAGCTGAGCACCTGATCACATTAGCTGTAAGAGAAAAAGATAACTTCGAAACTGTTACAGTAACTGCTAAGGTTGCTCGTAAAGATAAAGATGGTAAGAGAGTGAAAGAGGTTGTTGACGGCAAGAAAGTAACTGTTTTTGACGAAGTTCAAAAAGAAGTGAAGAAAGACAATGCTTCCAGATTACATGCTAGAAGACAAATGCTTAAAGTTCTTTACCCTGTAACTGAAGTTCCTAAAGAAGCTGCAGGTAAGAAAAAGAACACTAAGTCTATTGATATGACAGAAAAGCTTTTCACTGAAATCGCTCCTAAGTATGCTAACCGTAAAGGTGGTTACACTCGTATCGTTAAGATCGGACCACGTAAAGGTGATGCAGCTATGGAAGTTTTAATCGAATTAGTATAATTGTGATAAAAAGTATTCCTAATTTGAGCGTGCTCTGTAAGGAATTATTGATGTAAGAAATGGTGTAATCCCCGAAAGGGGAGGACACCTTTTTTTTTATCTTTTGAGATTTTTTTGGTGGAAGCTATTTCATTGCTGTTTATTGCTTGTAACAATAAACAGAAAAGAGACAACAAGGAATCTAAATTTAGAGTCATATGTAAGGTTAATCTTGACATGTTATATAATATATAATATTCTAATTGTAGAATATAAAGAATAGAATATAGGAGGAATGACATGTCACTTAAACACGGATTATTAGGTCTTTTAAATTACGCAGATATGACAGGATATGATTTGGATAAAGCCTTTAAGGCATCCTTGCATCCAGCATGGAATACTCAAACAAGTCAAATATATAGAGAACTTGTAATCATGGAAGAAAAGGGATGGTTATCATCAAGAGTTGAAATACAGAAAGATAGACCCAACAGAAAATATTATCATATTACAGATGACGGGGTGAGAGAATTAAAAAGTTGGTTATTAAAAGATCATATTAGAGAAGAACTTTTTCTGAAACATCCTTTCTTTTTACAGCTGTTTTTTGCAGGAGAGAATACAACGGAGGAAAATATCAATATACTTAATGAATTGATAAAAAGATGCAAAGAGGAGATTAATACTATAGACAAGATGTATGTGGAAGCAGAAGTGTATAGGAATAGCGTACATGACGATAATAGGGTAAAGTATTGGAAACTAGCAAATTCACTTGGCAAGTCATATTATCAAACCTATATTGATTGGGCGAATCATGCAATTAAGGAGCTAAAAGAAGAGGAGGATAAATAGATGAATTGTACAAAAATACAGATTTTCTTTGTAATGATAATTACAAGTATACTATTACCGCTATGTGTAATTTTGGGAATCGCATTGATTAAAACGAATCATATACATCTAATTGTATATCTTTCACTATGCATGGTTGCTTATTTAATTTTATACATACTATATAAATCCAATCCTTGGGAATTCACATTTCAAAGATTAAAATTACCTCCTATTATTTTAGTTACGCTTGTTATAATAACTGGGTTATATAGAAGAGGGTTCAGTCTTTCTATTAACCAATATGACTGCTGGATTGAGGTCATAAATCTTCTCATGATATACACTCTGTGTCGTATTATTTGTAAAATTCATAAAGCATCAAAAAAGCCAGACAATGTTTTGGAGATACAGTTTCCTTTTGAAAATGGGAAATATCTGATTACAGATGGAGGAGATGGTTATATAAGTGCATTGATGAATTATCATTACAAATCATCAACACATAATCAGCATAGAACGCAGGCCTCCATGAGGTATGCTGTAGATATTGCCAAACTGGGTACATGGGGCAGAACTATAGCTAGAATAATTGTATGTAGTAAGAATGCAGACTATGCTATTTTCCATGAAGCTATCCATAGTCCAATCGATGGGATTGTTGTTAAGGTGCAGGACGGAGTGAACAATAATCAACCATTTCCGGGAAAAGGAAAGCTTCCATATAATCTTGGTAACTTTATAGTAATAAAGAGTGTAGATTATTATATTATTATGGGGCACATGGAAAAAGAAAGTATTATGGTTAGAGAAGGAGATAATATACATATAGGGGATAAGATAGGAATGATAGGAAATTCTGGATTAACGCCAAGACCACATTTGCACATACAGGTATCAAGATGTACAGATGGGGATTATTGGGCTGCAGAAGGAGTACCGATAGTTTTTAATCAAAAATTCTATCCTGTAAAAAATAGAGTGATCAAAGTTTGATAATAATAAGCGCAGAGAAAAGGAAAATATACAAAGATAGTGAGAATATAATAAGGTAGCGAAATAGGTTGTTGGCGACAAGAAAGTTACTGTTTGTGATGAAGCTCCTAAGGAAACTGCAGGTATGAGAAACAGCACTAAGTCTGTTGATATGACAGAAAAGCTTTGCGCTGAAATACCGACTGGAGTGGCTTAGCTTCGCTGGACACCCGCTCATCAAATAAAAGACTTCCTAAACAACAGGAAGTCAAGGATTGCACTGGGGTGGAGAGTATGGCAAGCAAAACTCATTGTTCTTAAGCATTCTGACCAATGAGTTTATCACTTTCACTGATGTGTTCAACAAGCCAATCATATAGAAAGTTAAGAAGTTTCGTAATGGTTTCTTCATGAACAAGATCTATTACATCTGTATCAATAGCATCTAATTGCTCAATAAAATCATTATGCTCTACTATGTGCGAAAAGATCTTCTTATGATTTATCTCTTTCATATAATCTTCTTCATGCTTAAAGTGATATTTTGTATAGTCCTTCAGTTCTACTATAATATCAACTATGTAATCAAACTTATCCACTATAAATTGATTATGTGATATTTCATACAGACGATTTGTAAGTTCAAATAATTTGGAATGTTCTTCGTCAATAAATTTTATTCCTGTAAGGAATTCTTCTTTCATCTCAAACATAATAATACCTC
>JAEZPG010000045.1 GCA_023413555.1 Bacillota bacterium
AATTTGTCCTCTTTGTTGATATTTCATATAAATCTTTAAAATACTTTGTTATATGAATTTCAATATCGTTGATAACTATGGCTTTTTTACATAGTGTCTCCTCCTAATAGGTAGATTAATTTGTTTACTCTCTTATTATATCTTGTAATTGTTGACATAAGTATGGCAACAATCTATACTCATTAAAATAATTATGGAAGGCGATTATCAGATGAAAGTAGACAGACTTGTTAGCATTATTATGATACTCCTTGATAAAGAGCGTATAGGCGCACAAGAGTTAGCAGATATGTTTGAAGTTTCCCTCCGCACAATATACCGCGACATAGTACGATCAACATGGCGGGGATTCCTGTTCGCGGGACATCGGGAGTCGGCGGTGGATTTGAAATCATGAAGAAATACAAGATTGATAATAAGGTTTTTTCGACTGCTGACCTTTCCGCTATTTTGATGGGGCTATCCAGTCTTTCCAACATGATACGAGGCGATGATCTGGTAAACGCTCTTGCCAAAGTCAAGAGTTTTATCCCCTCCGATAGAGCAAAAGACATTGCATTAAAAGCAAATCAGATTTATATTGATTTAAGTCCATGGATTGGCAACAGGAATATACAACCATATTTAGAAATAATCAAAACAGCTTTACAAGAAAGTAAGCTACTTTCGTTTGAATATGCAGACCGCTACGGAAATAAAACAGCACGAATAGCCGAGCCGTATCAGCTTGTACTGAAAAGTAGTCATTGGTATTGGCAAGGGTATTGCCATAAAAGAAATGATTTTCGCTTATTCAAACTATCCCGCACATCAAACCTACAAATACAAGAGGAATTATTTACGCCCCGGGATTATGAAAAACCTCCGCTAGATTTCACTGATCTTTTGGCAACTATGCAAAGAAAAATCAAAATTCGTATTCATAAATCTATCATGGACAATGTACTTGATTATTGCACTTATGAACATTTTGCGCCAGACGATGATGAACACTATATTGTTCGTTTTCCTTTCATAGAAAACGAATACTACTACAATATTCTTTTCAGTTTTGGAGATAAATGCGAGTGTTTAGAGCCGCAACATGTCCGTACAGAAATGAAGCGTAGAATACATGATATAGCTACTTTATATGACAACTAAAAAAGTACGCTTTGGTATGCATATTCACATACCAAAGCGTACTTGTTCTAGTTCCTATCTTATACATTCTTTTTACTATAAAGCCTCTTCTCCTACTTCCCCTGTACGAATACGGATTACCTCTTCCACATTATATACAAATATCTTGCCATCTCCCATTTCTCCAGAACGACTTTCCTTAAGTAATATTTCTATAATACTATTAAGTTCAGAGTCCCTAACTACTAGATCTATCATGATTTTAGGAAGCAAGTCTAATTGAAATTTTTCACCTCTCCATGCCTGCACGATACCTTTTTGATTTCCTTGACCCATTACATCAGTTATGATGATCCCTCGGTAACAATCCGTATTTTCCAATGCAAATCTAACTGCAGACAATTTATCAGGTTGAATAATCGCTTTTATATGTTTCATATCATCTCCTCCTATTCTTGATCAGAAGTCTTTGATACAGACTTTTCACCATTATCCATTTGATAATCATTCATAATCGCTGTGTATATAGGTTTGTGAATCACATATTCAGGATAAGCCTGATTACCATGTTCATTGACATCCAAACCTTGAATCTCTTCGTGAAGTGATACTCTCAGTCCAATAGTCTTTTTGATTACATACCAAACTATTACACTGGCTGTAAATACAAATGCACCAACACAGAGAATTCCAATCATCTGTTTCCCAAGTAGGCTGGCTCCTCCACCATAGAATAAGCCATTACCAGTTTCAAAACCAGCTATCTTATCTTGTGCAAATAAGCCAACATAAATGGTTCCAAGGACACCATTAACAAGATGAACAGCTATTGCACCAACTGGATCATCAATACGTATTCTATCAATTATGATAACTGCAAATACAACTACAATACCTGAAATTGCCCCAATGATGATTGCGCTAGTGATGCTAACATAAGCACAGGATGCAGTGATACCAACTAACCCTGCCAGACATCCATTAATGGTCATACCTAAATCAGGTTTGCCGATTACTATCCAAGAAATAATGGTAGAAGTTAAAACTGCCACAATAGCTGAAGTATTTGTAGTCATTACAATATGAGAAATCGCATTCGCATTAGCTTCCATAGTAGAACCAGGATTAAAACCAAACCAACCTAACCATAATACAAATAAACCTATTGTAGCAAGGCTTAAACTATGCCCTTGGATAGGATGAATTTTACCGTCCTTAGTATATTTACCTACTCTAGGTCCTAAAATTAAAGCACCTGCCAACGCTGCCCATCCACCAACGGAGTGTACTACTGAACAACCTGCAAAATCCAACATACCAAGTTTAGAAAGAAAGCCACCACCCCAGATCCAATGACCAACGATTGGGTAGACTAAAAGAGTAAGAATAAAGGAAAATACAATAAAGGAAATGTATTTAACCCTTTCTGCCACTGCTCCAGAAACTATGGTTGCTGCTGTTCCACAAAATACAAGCTGGAAGAAGAATTTTGCATATAGCGGCACACCAGTCCAGGAAATAGCTGAGTACACACCACTATAATTCTCTGCAGTTGCAGGTGAGTTGTCAGCACCTGACAATAAGAATAACCCCTTTGTGCCCATAAAGCCATTCCCATCACCAAACATTAATCCCCAGCCAAGTACCAAAAAGCCCAATGAAGAAACAGCAAAGACAATAAAATTTTTGGATAAAATATTAACCGTATTCTTGGATCTGGCAAATCCACTTTCTACTGCTGCAAATCCTAGATTCATAAAAAATACTAGGAAAGCGGTTAATAATACCCACATAGTATCCAACGTCACTTTCATATATCTTCTCCTTTCATAATAAAAAAGGTGCATAAGCTATGCCTATGCACCTTTGCATTTATTCTAATCCATATAAGATGGATTCGTTATTGGTAGTTTATGATAGATGAATCTGTTTTGCAACCGATTTTTCTATATTTAATAAAACTAAGGTGTTTCTTACTTTTCTCTTAATTAAACTACAAAATTAATGTTATATTATTTATATTATTTTCCATTCTTAACATTTTGTTTACCATTATTATCTTCTTTTAATCCCTATGTACAATGGAATCAATATAATCTTTCATTAGGTTAAATTGTTCTGCTGATATGATAACCTTATGTCCATCTCGTTTAATAAACCCATTCTCTTCCATCTTTTTGATAGAACGGTTTACAGTTTTGACACTTAAACCACTAATCTCCGCTAATTCTTGCCGTCTCATATGTAATATAAAGTCACCTTCTATATTGTTCTGTTCGTAGTTTTTTATAAAAATAAAAAGAATTCGGTCCATACCTTGTAAAAAAAGGAATATCCGGTCTTTCCTATTCTGCTCTAACATATAGCTTCCTATAGATTCCATCTCCATACGAAGAGCATTCTTATCCTCCCAGATCCATCTCTCGTAATTTGACCTGGAAATAACTAGCATGGTGCAAGGTGTCACTGTCTTAAGAGTAGTCATATAAGTAGCAAGATTAAATAACATCTCCATGGCACCAAAGACCTTTACTGAATGAAACCACATATAGTCATAGGCAACTCCCTGAATTCTGTAATCAATGGCTCTGACTACTCCCTTTGTCAGAATATAAACATTATCTGCTGCAGCATTCTCTTCGATAAAGACAGTATTCTTATCTTTATGTACCACCTGCATTACTTCTAAGACCCATCGTGGAGCATTGTTTAAGTATTGATTTAGATATTTGTATTGGCTTGAATTTAGTGATTTTTGTAGCTCCATGATACGGTTTATATTTTCTTCTGCTGTCATTACAAACTCCATTTCTTCACTAACTGATCTTTGCATCCATCATCTGCAAAACTCATTTCGATTGACCATGTATATATCTGTTTCAAGTCATCCTCCGATACTCTGAGATGTTCTATCATATGATTAAATTCATTCGTGCTGTTTGTGTTACTTACCGTACGATTGTCTGTATTAATAGATACCGGAATGCCAGCCTGCATAAATGCAGGCAATGGATACTCTGCCCAGCTTCTTATCGCTTTTGTTTGAAGATTACTGGTAGGACATAATTCTACACCTATGTTTCTATTTGCACAAAGTTTCATTAAATACGAATCACCGGCCATAGCAATTCCATGTCCTAATCTCTTCGCTCCCAGTTCTATAGCGGTTTTAATATTTTCTCTACTTCCACATTCACCAGAATGAATTGTAAAAGGAATTCCATATTTCTTAGCAGATACAAAGAACTCTGAAAATAATGCAGTGGGATAAGCCTTTTCATCTCCTGCCAAATCACATGCAACTACTCCATACTTATATAATTCCATGGATTCCTTAAGCATCTTAAGGTTTACTTCCATTGGAAGATTCCTTACTCCACATACAATGATTCCTGTTTGGATATCCGCCTTTTTTTGTGCCTTCTCTAATCCTTTTTGGACACTACTTATAATCTTTTGTGTAGTAAGCCCTTCAGATGTTATGTATGATGGAGCAAATCGAACCTCTAGATACTTCACATTTTCTGCGGCTGCATCCATTGCTAAGGTAAAGGCTGCTTTTTCCAGACTCTTCTCTGTTTGAAGGTACTTGATGGGCAATTCAAAGCAAGTCAAATAATCGGCAAGACTATGACAGTCTTTGTTGACTTGAAGTCGATTTTCTAGCTCTCTTTCTGAAAATTCTTCGTTAAATTCTTTCGCTATCTCCCGAATTACTGAAGCTTTGACTGAGCCATCTAGGTGACAGTGAAGGTCAATTTTAGGCATATTCCTTAATTTACTCTCCAACTTCTCCTCCTGTAATAAAAAAATCTAGTTTCTTTAACTGTTTGACAAAGAACTGTATTAACGGTCCTGCAATAAAGCCTGTTACAAGTGTTACCACTCCGAATTTGCCCCCAAGTATTGAGCCTAGGAGAATCATTGTTAAATCAAATATAATCTTTATTATACGGTATTCTTTTCCTGTTAAATCCTTTAAAAATAGTACTATTCCTGTTAAAGGGTCTACTCCTATATCTATGGTGATGCATATAGCGACACCAAGATATAAGAAAAGACATCCTACTATACATGCAATCATCCTAACTTCCAATATGTCTGAGGTAAAAATATGTCGGTAGAGGAAGATGCCAATACTAACAAAAGTTCCATAGGGAAGGACATAGATTATGGTCCCGATGTTGATATATCTCCTTGCCACAAATAATAATAGAATAATCAAGCAAACATTACATATATTTGATACCATCCCAAGTTCCTTAGCATCCAATCCTGCTATGTTTTTAATTCCATCGTACACCAACCCTATAGGGTCATTTCCTATTCCAGCACTATTATTAAAAGCTACTCCCATGCCGATTAGAAAAACACCCATTATAGCAGCTAGAATATTATGATAAGAGATCTTCTTCATGAAATCTTATTTCAAATCTCCTAAAATCGAATATCCTATGGTTCCATCAGGCATATTAACCTGAAAATTATCAGCAATTGTTGCACCAACTACTGCAAAGGTATCCGTTTCCTTTAATCTGCCATGACCGGTAAAGGATGGGGAGTATGCCAGGAATGGAACTTTTTCCCTGGTGTGATCCGTACCAGTATAAGTTGGATCATTACCATGATCCGCTGTAATAATAAGCAGGTCGTCTTCCCTCATGCAAGGCAAGAATTCCCCAAGCTTTACATCAAACTTCTCAATTTCTGCTCCATAGCCAGCTGGGTCTCTTCTATGCCCCCAAAGAGCATCAAAGTCAACCAAATTCACAAAGCACAAACCAGTAAATTCTTTTTTGGCTATCTCTATGGTTTGTTCCATACCCTGAACTGAACTACGGGAATGATGACTCTCTGTAATTCCCTCGCCCACAAAAATATCATTGATTTTCCCAACTGAAATCACATCCAGACCTGCCTCCTTAAGAGCATCTAAGGCAGTTCTACCTGTAGGCTTTAAAGCATAATCATGACGGTTGCTGGTTCTCACAAATTCACCTTTTTTCTTACCCGTATATGGTCTTGCGATTACCCTTCCTACCCGCCACTTATCCTCCATGGTCAATTCTCTTGCAATTTCACAGTATCGATAAAGTGTATCTAAGCCCATGGTCTCTTCATTTCCACAAATCTGAAGAACAGAATCAGCAGAGGTATATACAATAACTGCACCTGTTTTAATTTCTTCTTCTGCTAGCTCATTTAAAATGTCTGTACCACTGGCTGACTTATTCCCAATAATCTTTCTTCCAAAGCGTTGTTCCAGTTCCTCAATGAGCTCCTTCGGGAACCCTGTATCCGTAAAAGTAATAAAAGGTTTCTTTGTATGAATCCCCATGAACTCCCAGTGCCCAGTCATAGTATCCTTACCATTACTTTTCTCATTCATAGGTGTATAGTAGCCAAGAGGTTGTTCTACTGGAGGAATGTTTTTTAGAGATTTTAGGTTAGCTAGTCCCAGTTTCTGCAAGTTAGGTATATGGAGAGTGTCTACACTATCTACAATGTGACCTAAGGTATCTGCCCCTACATCATTAAATTGTTGTGCATCCTCCATGGCGCCTATTCCTAAAGAATCCAGTACTATGGTAAATACTCGGTTAAATCTATATTTCATCCTATAAGCTCCTCTCTGTAGTGCTTATATGTTCTCCAGCTCTTTTGCAATCTTTACGATACGACTGGTACCCAATCTATCCGCACCGATTTCCAAAAAAGTCTCTGCATCGCTGACACTTGATATTCCACCTGCTGCTTTGATTTTTACCTCTGGACCAACATACTTTTTAAACAGTTTAATATCATCAAAAGTGGCACCAGCCACAGAAAATCCAGTTGAAGTCTTAATATATTCAGCACCAGATTCTGTCACTAATTCACACATTTTAATCTTCTCTTCTTCAGAAAGAAGACAAGTTTCAATAATAACTTTCAAAAGTTTGCCCTGACAAGCTTTCTTAATCTCTATTATTTCATTTAAAACATAATCATATTCTTTTTCTTTAAGCTTTCCTAAATTAATAACCATATCAATTTCATCTGCACCATTTTCTACAGCATCTTTTGTCTCATATACTTTGACCGCTGTAGTATTGTATCCATTAGGAAAACCAATCACCGTACACACCTTCATACGATCTCCTACATATTCCTTTGCTTGCTTTACAAAGCAAGGAGGTATGCAAACCGATGCTGTGTTGTACTTTATGGCATCATCACAAAGAGCTTCCACCTCTTTTAAAGTGCTTGTTTGTGATAATATCGTGTGATCTACCGTTTTTAAAATTCTATTCATATCCATTGGTTTCTTCCTCTTTCTATTCTTTCGAATTCCTGATATTCATGATTTACTTTTTTAAGTCTTTTGGCCCAAATCCCATAGGTAACAGCTCTTTTAGAGTAAATATCTTTATTTCCTTTGGATTTTTTGCCAAAATGATCTGAAAGTTGTCATAGTCACAGAATTCCATCATTACCTGTCTACAGACTCCACAGGGTGCACAATAGTCTAGTTCCTTTGCGTCCTTGGCGCCACCTACTATTGCAATTGCATGAAAGTTACGTTCTCCTTTACTGACTGCCTTAAAAAAGGCCGTCCGTTCTGCACAGTTACTTGCGGTTTGTCCAGCATTTTCTACATTACTGCCTAGATAAACTTTTCCTTCTTCTGTTAAAAGAGCTGCCCCTACATAGAAATTCGAATAAGGTGCATAAGCCATATTTCTAGCTTCTAACGCTATCCGAACAAGCTCATGATTCTCCATCTTACTTCATCTCCCTTATCTAGACTTTATAAATGGCTTTCCATTGGCAGCAGGAGCATTGGCCTTTCCAACAAAAAATACCAATGCAAGAATGGTAACTATATAAGGAATCATGGAAATCAGGTTTGGAGATACTGAATTACTCATACCTACAAGTGTCTTGATTCCTGAGCAAAGGCCGAAAAGTAGACAAGCCTTTATTGCTCCTTGTGGAGAAAATTTTCCAAAAATAACAGCTGCAATGGCAATGAATCCCTGACCCACAATAACATTCGGTCTAAACTGATTAATGGTTGCTAAAGTTACAAATGCTCCACCAAGTCCTGCTAAAAAGCCAGAGCAGATCACACAGATATAACGTACTCGATATACATTAATACCTAGAGATTCACAAGCCTTTGGATGCTCTCCTACTGCTCTTAAGTGAGCACCAAATCTAGTCTTATAGAATATAAACCAACATATAAATGCAAAGATGAATACTAAGTATGCTACTGAATACACATTTAATACATTACTCCAAAAAGATCCTGTTGGAAAAACACCTTGAAAAAGTTTTGGCAGTTTTGAAGATGCATCCATACCTGGGGTATCGGAAGAATTATTGAACATAGCCTTGCATAAAAAGATAGCAAGTCCAGGCCCTAAGAAATTAATTGCTGTTCCAGCAATCGTTTGATCTGCGTGAAAGGAAATACATGCTATGGCATGAATCACACCAAATACTGCTCCTGCAAGGCCTCCACATAAAAAAGCTAACCATCCATTTCCTGTAAATAACCCTACTACTGCTCCTGTAAATGCACCTATGGTCATCATGCCTTCAATACCAATATTGATAACACCACTTCGTTCTGAAAAACATGAGCCTAATGCGGCAAGCAAAAGTGGAGGAGTTGCAATCAGAGTTGCATTGATTAATAATCCAAGATCCTTAATGAGAACGTCCATTTATCTGACCTCCTTTTTCTTTCCAACTTTCTTGAAAAGAGCTCTAAATATTTGAGAGATTGCGATAAACAAGATTATGCAACCCATGATAATATCAACAACTTCTGCTGGAGCCTTTACAATGGTGAGCTTTGAGCCACCGTACTTCATAGCACCATAGAACATTCCAGCAAAGATACAACCTATCGGATTGGAACCGGCAATTAAGGCAACGGTAATTCCTTCAAATCCAAAGCCTTCCTGACCTGCAAACTGACTGAGTCTACCTGACATACCTAACAATTGAACAGCTCCGCCAAGTCCTGCCAAAGCTCCTGATATGCCAAGTGCTGTTAATACTGACTTATCTGAATTAATTCCAGCGAACTTTGCTGCATTATTATTATATCCAACCGCTTTCAGTTTATATCCAAGAGTGGTCTTCTCAATGATGATCCATATAATAATTCCTGCTAAAATTGCCATAATAAAGCCCCAGTTTGCTGATTTATTACCTAAGAAATTTGTCAGGAATTCTGGCATCGTAATTCTAGCTGAAGGAAGTATATCCTTAGTTGCTTCTCCTCCACCTGCTTTATGGATTACCTCCAGGTTTACTACATAGTTGGATAGATAGAATGCAATCCAGTTAAACATGATAAAGGAAAGTACCTCATGAATACCCCGTTTTACCTTTAGCATACCTACGATAAGTGACCAGATACAACCAGCTGCAGCTGCCACTATGATACATAGTGGAATATGTATCCATGCAGGAACATCCACTAATATACCAACCACACAGGCTGCCAGAGAACCTACCACAAACTGTCCTTCTGCCCCAATATTAAATACACCGGTACGGAATGAGAAAGCAACACTTAATCCTGTAAATATCAAAGGACTGGCATAGATTAAGGCCCAAATAAAATTCTTAGATTTACCAAAGATACTATCAATTAATTTGCCATAAGCAACTGCTGGACTGATTCCTGCAATAACAAGGAAAATAGCACCGATGAGAAAGCCTACAAGAATGGCAATTACAGTATAAAATACGTTGCTATCCAATATATTTCGTTTCTTATTCATGCTTCTTTCCTCCTGCCATCATAAATCCTAATTCTTTTTCATCTGCATCTTTTCCATTCACAATTCCTGTGATTTGCCCATCAAAAATAACCTGAATTTGATCTGATAAACTCATTATCTCATCTAACTCAAAAGAAACCAAAAGAACAGCTCTGTTCTTATTTCTCTGCTCAACCAGATATCTATGTACGAATTCAATGGCTCCTACATCTAGTCCTCTAGTTGGATTTACTGCAATTAAAAGATCTTTGTCATTGGTAACTTCTCTTGCGATAATTACCTTTTGTTGATTTCCTCCTGATAACTGGCCAGCAGCTCTCTCTTCACAGCCTCTTGGTCTAACATCAAAGTTCTCTATCAGTTCTGAGGCATGACTTTTAATCTTCTTTCGATTTAACATTCCTTTGTTGGAATAAGGTGCTTCCTCAAAATGTTGTAATATCATATTATCTTCTACTGAGAATTCCAACACTAACCCATGCTTTTGACGATCAGCTGGTATACTGGAGATTCCGCTATTAAAGATTTCTTTCGGTGATTTGTTGGAAATACTCTTTCCTAACATGCTAATCTCGCCAGATTCCGCTTTTTTTAGACCAGTCAGAATCTCAACTAACTCTGTCTGGCCATTTCCATCCACACCTGCAAGACCCACAATCTCACCCTTACGAACATTCAGATTCAGTCCCTTAAGAATCTCAACTCCACGGTAATCCTTAGCATGAAGATTCTTCACCTCTAAAACTATCTCTCCTGCTTCTTGATCCTTCTTTTCTACCTGAAAATTCACTTCTCTACCTACCATCATGGCAGCTAAATCATTTTCATTCACTTCTCTTACAGATACTGTCTTAATATATTTTCCTTGGCGAATGATGGTACAGCTATCTGAACATGACTTAATCTCCTTTAACTTATGTGTGATTAAGATGACACTTTTTCCGTCCTTTGTTAAATTGCGTATAATCTCCATCAACTCGTCAATTTCCTGTGGTGTTAAAGAGGAGGTTGGTTCATCTAATATCAGTGTATTGGCACCGCGATACAAAACTTTTAGGATTTCCACCCTTTGTTGCATTCCAACAGAGATATCCTCTATCTTTGCATCTGGGTCTATCTGCATTCCATATCTTTCAGAAAGTTCCATCACCTTTTTTCTAGCTAACTTCTTATCAATCACAAAGCCACCTTTTACATCTTCGACTCCAAGAATGATATTTTCTGTTACAGTGAAGGGTTGAATCAACATAAAATGCTGATGCACCATACCAATTCCTCTCTCAATGGCATCCTTAGGACTGGTTAGATGCACTTCCTCTCCATTCATAAAAATCTGTCCACTAGTAGGTCGGTATAGTCCATAAAGTACATTCATCAAAGTACTTTTACCAGCTCCATTTTCTCCAAGGATTGCATGAACTTCTCCTTTGTGAACTTTCAAATTAATGTGATCATTGGCGGTAAAATCACCAAACTTCTTAACGATGTCTTTCATGAAAACGACCACGGTATTTTCGTCCATATGACTTAATTTTTCCAATCCTGGTACCTCCATTATTAAATAATAATAACATCCTTAAACCCTTGATTTTTTAATATACCTGCCAGATATTCTAGATACTTTCTACTCGGTATCTCGTAATGCGAATATTCTTCTCTGACCCCCATTGGTCTGTAAGATATAACTTTAATTCTAAATTCATGTATATATAAAAACGGCGATAGGAATGCTCCTATTTGTCTGATACTATTCTCAGTATCATACAAATCTGGAACTATAACTGCCCTAACCTCATATAGCTTTGAGTTTTGTGCAAGAAAAGCTGCATTCTCCAGTACCGTCTTGTTGTCTGATCCTGTTATCTTTCTATGGTCCTGAAGATTAAATGCCTTAATGTCCAGCATTACTCCATCAGTCACTACAAGCAGATCCTGAGATTCCTTGAAGGGAATCGTCCCATTCGTATCGATCAGTGTCGAAAGTCCATCCTGTTTTGCAAGTGTAAATAGCTCTTTTATAAACTCAGGCCTAAGCATACATTCTCCTCCAGAAACAGTAATTCCACTAATAAATGGAATCTGCCTTTTAATTCTTTCATAGGTCTGTTGTGGCGTTAACCACATTATCTTTGGAGAACTGTTAAATGAGCATAAACGGATACAAGCATCACACTGTACACATTTTACCTCATCATAAATGACTTTCCCTTCTTTATCTAAAGAGAGAGCACCTGTTTTACACTCTTTTACACATCGGCCACAGTTTGTACAAAGCCTTATTGTCTCCGGATTATGACAATATCTACAATTCAAGTTACAACCTTGTAGAAACACTGCTGTCCGATTACCAGGCCCATCTACACTACTAAATGGAATAATTTTATTAATAGCAGCTTTCATTAGCGAACCTTTCTATCCAGGATATGACCATTTTTTGAGGCACCAAGTCCTAATCCTGTTGTATTCTGTAACACCGCTTGCCCACTATCAAGTCTTTCCATCTCTGAACGTTTCACCAGATAACCTGTAACACGAATTACGTCACTGTCACTTGAATAAAATGACATGTATCTTAAATCTTTCCGAAAGGATCCTTTTACAATATCCAGTGCATACTCTGGATTCTTATGTACTGTCAAATCAATTGGGAAGATATCTCCTGTGCCTGAAGGGAAATATTTATGAAATCTACTTAGCACTAAGAGCTGATTGATCAGTTCTTTTGGTTCTTCTCCAATTGGAATACGAGTGCCAGGGGTTACACCAACATCCTCTGCCAATCCTACTTGAGCATGTAGCAGAAAATGACCAGCTGTAACTTCACAATATGGATTAATATGATTATCGTTAAAATCCTTAATGATGTCCATGATAGCAACACCTAAATCATTGGCATTCTCATCATGTCCAAAACGACCGTTAAGCCCTTCTTTTTCTAGTAGGATATTGACACAGTCCGCAAGTCCTACTAAGCCAAACATAGCTGTAAAACGATCCCTACTTATAAAGCCTTCTTTTGCAAGGAAATTATGTTCAAAGAATCCACTTTCACAGACTTCAAATCGGATTCTCTCATCCATATATCTAGCCATAATGTCCATTACGTATGGCAATTGATTTTCTTTAAAGTCCTTTATATTAGCTGACCTTTTTGCAATGTTTCCAAGAATCAGTCTGCATAGGGTGTAAGCTCCTCCTCCTAAAGGAAGACCATTATAACAGCTGGCTATCACGTAATGTTCTGTTAATTCCGTCTTAAACATAATATGATTCGCAAAGCTCGGCTTTGCAGTTTTAAGAGAGGTTTTTACAGCTTCAATAGCAAAGTTATCCTCTGTAACACCTTCTTCATACTTTAGCGTAAGATTTGGTACCGCATTCTCCAATTCCGCCATAGCTTCTAGTATTAACCTTCCAGCTTTCGTGGCTTTTGGGCCAATATCTGCATGGGCAAAGGAATCCAGTACAGTTCTATCTAAATGTGTTAAAAACATTCTAATAAGTTTCTGAGCTTTTTTTTCCTCTACTGTATCAATGAATGGCTCTAATAGTTCATCCAATTGACCTACATAAACCGGATAGTTAGTGACACTTGGCACATGCTTATAAAAAATAAGCAAATGATTTAGTGCTTCATATAAATCGGTAGGCGGATCAAGCTTTAAAAATTGGCATCCATCTTTCATAAGCTTACCATAATCTGGCGCTATGTATCGAGGGCGCATCGGAGCATGTCCTTCCGACAAATCACAGATACATTGTGTGTCAATCGGCACATTCAAAAGTTCATCTAATCCCTCAGGCAAATCTAAAACTTCCATTAGGGAATCTGCTTGTCCAGCCAAACAGCTAAGCTTCTGCTCGTGAGTAAGCTTTGGACTCTTGATAATATCCAGAATCTGTGCTCTTGTGTCATCGACTCTGTTCATGGAAATACTTCGCATGTACTTAATCCTCCAATCCCTTACTATGATATCCTGCTGGGATCAACCCACCACAGATATTCGTGGTGGGTTGATAGATATCTTCTTCAAATATACATTTCCCAGCAAATAACTCTTGATACTAATTAATCTAATTCGTAAACGTCACCATGTTTTGCTTCAAATTCAGCCTTTGTAGCAGGAACTACGATTTCACCACTAATGATTTTAGCTTTTACATCTTCAACTGCTTTGATTACATCAGCAGAAAGTAAATCCTGAGTTGGAGCAATATCTACACCACCGATGGAAAGGTCATAAGTCTTAACTCCAGATTTTAATTCTCCCTTTATTAACGCCTCAGTAGTATCATATACTGCATTATCTACTCTCTTCATAGCAGAAGTAAGTACAGTTGTAGGAGCGATCTTAGATTGATCACTATCAACACCAATAGCAAATTTGCCAGCTTCCTTACATGCTTCAATTACACCTAGACCAGTTCCACCTGCAGCATGGAATACGATATCAGCGCCATTAGTAATAGCAGTATTCGTACTTGATTTACCTATTGCAGAATCTGCAAAGGAGTTTGCATTAAACTGTTGAATCTTACAATCTTTGTTAGCATCTAATACGCCTGCTAAATATCCATATCCAAACTGGTTCATTGTTTCATTTGCCATACCAAGTACAAATCCAACATTGTTTGTTTTTGTAGTAAGACCTGCAACATAACCTACCAAATAAGATGCCTGTTCTTGTTTAAACATCAAGCAAGATACATTTGGAAGATCAGCATTGGTAGCATCATCGATAATAGCAAACTTCTGATCTGGATTTGCCTCTGCTGCTGCTTTAGTTGCCTCAGCTAACATATAACCTACAGAAATGATTAAGTCATATTCCTCATCAACAAGGTTTTCAATATTAGGTGCATAATCAGCATCTGTTGCAGATTCCAGATAGTTAACCTCTACGCCAAAATCTTTTTCTGCTCTTTGTAAACCTTCCCATGCTGATTGGTTAAAGGAACCATCATTTACACCACCTACGTCTGTTACAAGAGCTACCTTTAAGCCTTCACCATCTACAGGTTTTGTGCTTTCTGGTGCTTCACTTTCTGGTGCCTTACTTTCTGGTGCCTTACTTTCTGGTGTTGTCGTTTCTGGCTTTGCACTTGCTGATTGCTTTGGATCATTTGAATCTTTGCTTCCGCATGCAGCAAGGGATAATACCATTGCCAACGTCAATACTACTGCTAAAATTTTCTTCATAGCTTTCTCTCCTTTTTTACGCTAATTCTAATGCAACTTGCATCATATGATTGAAACCCAGCTGCCTTTCTTCGGCAGACAGATGAGTATCCTTATAAATATGGTCTGAAATTGTGAGCATACAAAGCGCTTGCTTTCCTGCCTTTGCTGCATTCATGTATAGTGCTGCTGCTTCCATCTCCACAGCCATGATCCCCATGCTTTTCCACTTGTCATTGACAGTTGTATCAGCATTATAGAATACGTCCGATGATAGAATATTACCTACCCTAATCTTCACACCAAGATCAGAAGCAGCTTTTAGCGCCTTATCTAGCAGACCATAACTAGCAATAGGGGCAAATCTTCCTGGAAGGCCAAACTGATATACATAATTAGAATCCGTACAGGCTCCCATAGCAACCACTAGGTCATTTAGTTCCATATCATCTAAAAGCGCACCGGCAGAACCGATACGTATGATATTATCTACATCATAAAAGTTAAAAAGCTCATAGGAATAGATTCCTATCGACGGCATTCCCATTCCTCCGCCCATTACCGAAATCTTCTTTCCCTTATATGTACCTGTGTAACCAAGCATATTACGCACTTCATTAAAGCACTTTGGCTGTTCTAAATAGGTTTCTGCAATATATTTTGCTCTTAGTGGATCTCCTGGCATTAATACCGTTTTAGCAATATCTCCCTTGCTTGCATTATTATGTGCTGTAAGTCCCATACTTGTTCTGCTTTCTGCAATTTCTCACATGCAAAAAACAATCTCCTTTTTATATTATTTGTGATTCTCACTATCCTTTTTTATCAGCAATCGGATAGCTTCTACAGCAGCTTTTATAGCCTGCTCAGTATCATGTGCTTGACTATTGGAAAGTCCTTTTTTCTCTCGTTCTTGATTAGCTACAACTAAAAAACAGGAACCCACCCGTACTCTTAAAAAGCTTCCAGCAATGAATAGAGCAGCTGATTCCATCTCTGATGCCAAACATCCCATTCTAATCCATGCTTCCCATTTATTCAGAAGTTCATTACTTACAGGCATAATCTCAGGTTCATGCTGTCCAAAGAAGGAATCTTTACACTGGACCACACCTACATGGTATCTTAGTTTCATGTCTTCTGAGGCCTTTATTAATGCATTCATTACAGTTACGTCAGGAACAGCCGGATATTCAAGAGGAGCATATTCTCTACTTGTTCCTTCCATTCGTATAGCTCCATTGGCAATGACGATATCTCCTCCACAGACCTCCTCTTGCATTCCACCGCAGGTTCCCACTCTGATAAAAGTATCCGCTCCACTCTTTTTCAGTTCTTCAATAGCAATAGCTGCAGAAGGTCCACCAATTCCAGTAGAGGTCACACTCACCTTTACGCCATCCAGTGTACCTGTATATGTTATGTACTCACGCTTGTCTGCAATCAACTCTGCGTGATCAAAATGTGATGCAATCTTGGCACATCTTTTGGGGTCTCCCGGCAGAATTACATATCTACCAACGTCACCGAACCCTATCCCCGTATGATATTGCTTTCCAGATCCTTCAGTATAATCTATCATAGGCTTCTCCTTATGTGAATTATATATATTTTTTTTCAAAATTTTAAGTAAATTTTAGCATTTATTGATATATTAATAAAGGTCGTTTGTCCTTATTTTTAATAAAAATATAAATATTTTTAACAATGTTAGAGAAACATGACCATCTCTCCTAATTATAAACATATTTTATATTATATTCCTATAAAATGCGGTACAAGTAAAAACAGGAAATATTGGATACTCTTCTAGGCGATTCAAGTAAAGTTAAACAACAGACATTTTATACACAAAAAGTCGCTAGCCCTTAATGATAAGGACTGGCGACCGATTTACCACATAATTTCCTACTCATATAGGAAATAACTATAATGATTACGATAAGTACAATTATTGAAACAATTAAAATTCAAGTCTATGATAGCATTAAATTTATTTCATTTACATTCAATTTTTCACATATTGTCGTTTCGGATAATTCAAACCAATAATTATGTTTAAAAATATCTAATAAATCTTCATAGATTACTGATGCAGTTTCTTTTCCACCAGCTCCCTTTCCATAATATGCTCTTATCCCACTGCTTCTACTGTCTACAAAAACAATATTGTAATTATCCATCACATTATACATCATATTAGTGCTTTCCAGTTCGACGGGTCCAATATAATAGGAAATCTTATTATCATTTCTTTCTACATAAAAGATTTGCCTAACAATTGTATTCCTAACAATATCCTCATTTACATAAGTATTCATCGAAACCGGATATATCTCATTGCAGTTAATATCTACCTTCATTCCGATTCCCACTAATATTTTCATCTTATACGCAGCATCCCATCCATCAATATCTTCTGAAGAATCATTTTCTGTAATGCCTTTTTTCTTAGCTATATCTAAAGCCTCATCCATATCAATATCGTATTTTTCCATTAATGATAACACATAATTTGTCGTGGCATTTATCACTCCATACATTTTGCTAATCTCATTTTTATATGCCATACTCATTAACGTATGGCATATTGGAATAGCCCCACCAACAGTAGCTTCAAAACGCAACTGGACATTATAATAATATGCCAAATCAATTATGTGACTCATATTGTGTGCAAAACTTTTTTTACTTGACATAACAATATGTTTTCCTTTTTTTATAGCAGCTTCAATAATCTCAACAGTTTTGTCAGCGCCTGCTCCTCCCATACACTCAATGCAAATATGAATATCTGGATTATTAATTACGTCTAGATAGTCTGATGTAATAGATATACCTGATACATTGACGTTTCTTTTTTTATTAATATCTCTTACAAAAATTGCACGTATTTCAAACTCAATATCAAGTTTATCGTCACCTAAATATCGATTCTCTTTTAATAATTTAAACACTTCCTCTCCTACAGTTCCAAGCCCCAAAAAAGCAATGCCTACTTTTTTCATCATAAAATCCTCCTAAAATAAATTCACTTGACTACAAGATAATGAAATAGTATCATCATTTTTAATATAAGTATAATTCATAGATATAATACTATGATTCAATTATTTTGATAGGAGGTATCCATGGAAATACGTAACATCATATCATTTTTGAAAGTCGCTGAACTTAATAGCTTTTCAAAAGCAGCTATTGAACTAGGCTATTCTCAGTCAAATATAACAATGCAAATTAAACAACTTGAAAATGAATTAAATTGTTCCTTATTTAATCGTATTGGGAAAAGAATTTCTCTCACTGAAAAAGGGAATGAATTTATTGAATATGCAAGTTCAATTAGATTATTAGTTGAGAATGCCAAGCTCTCTTTATCAGATAATCCAATCCCATCTGGACAATTAATTATCGGTGTCTTAGAATCAATCTGTATAACCTATCTACCCAAACTAATTCGTGAGTTTTATAATAAATATCCACAGGTAAATACAATTATAAGGATTGGAACCTATGAAGAAATTTCCACATTACTAGATAACAATACTATAGATTTGCTTTGGACTTTTGACAATTCAATCACAAATAGAAATTGGTCGAAAGCGTTGGAATTTCCTAATGCAATCAAAGTAATAGCCTCACCTAACCACAGTTTACTCCAACAAGATCAGACCATTGATTTATCTTCTTTAAGTAATTACACTTTTATATTTACCGAGCAAAACTGTAGCTATCGAAACTATTTTGAAAATTTACTTCAATCACAAGCTATCCCTTACCATGTCTTTTTAGAAATTGGAAATACTGAAATCATAAAAAGGTTTGTAGAATCTGGATTATGTCTTTCTGTTTTGCCAGAGTTTTCTTTTCAAAACGAGTTAGAGAAGAAATCAATAGGCGTTGTTAATATAGCGGATTTTCATTTAAATATGTATAACCAGATTTTTTATCATAAAAACAAGATGCAAACATCTGCTATGAAAGAGTTCCTACATCATCTTCAATCTAGTATATTAAACATGTGAAGTAATTTTATACAAACACCCTAGGCGAGCATCTGTAATTATATTACCAACAGTACGAAAAAGCCACTCAAAAGAGTGGCATCGATTAGTGCTTTGTTGGCATAGACGGAAGTCCCTCCTGCGGTGTAGACTATACCTGTCAACTGGTTAAAGGCTCTGGGGTATATATGGAGGTACTGATGGATATGCTAAAAGAAGTCATAGCCCATAATATATGGACCAAACGTAAAAAACTTCTCTAATTAATGTACCTTAGAAAAGTACAAATCATAGAGAAGTTTCTTCTAGATTAGCTAATTATTCTGTTTTTTATCTAAAATTTTTATGTTGGGGGAACATGCTTATCATATAATCTGTAGAAGCTCCAACTCCTACATCTTCATACACGATAACGTAAATCTCTCTAAGCGACTACATGGAAATGATTCCATGCAACCCTATAACTCTATTATTTTGATAAAACTTCTCTATTACATAAGTTAAAAGGAAGATTTCCTTGTAGTACATTCGCTACTTCTTCTGCAACTTTTCTTTGTAAATTCAAAATCGCTTCCTCTGTATACCAAGCACAGTGAGGTGTGGCTATTACATTTTCCATACTAAGAAGTTTATTGTCGATCTTAATCGGCTCTTCTTCATATACATCAAGCCCTGCACCTGCAATTGTATGACTATTTAATGCCTCAATTAAATCTTCTTCGCAGATAACCGGACCTCTCGCTGTATTTATGATAATCGCATGTTGTTTCATCATACTCAATCTATCTTTATTGATAATATGTGTTGTTTCAGGGGTAAGCGGACAATGGATAGAAATATAGTCACTTTCTTTACATAACTCATCAAGGTCAACTAATTTAACCCCCATATCTGCAGCCTTTTGCTTATCGAAAAATGGATCGTATGCAATGATATTCACATCAAATCCTGCCATCTTTTTTGCTACTAACTGAGGAATTCGCCCAAATCCAATGAGGCCTAACGTAGAACCTGCAACACGGTGAAGTGGAACGATACTTCCATATCCCCAATCACCTTTACGCAAGGCATCTGTAATGGTTGGTAACTTTCTTGCCAACGCCATAAGCAGTGCAATTGCATGGTTGGACACCTCGTCGATTCCATAGTCAGGAACATTACATACATAGATTCCCTTTTCTGTTGCTGCATTGCTGTCTATATTATTTACACCAATACCATATTTTATGATCATTTTACAATGTTCTAGATTTTCAATCACCTCACGATTTATATCTGAATATTGCGTAATGATTGCATCTGCATCTTTTGTAATATCTAACAGTTGCTTCGCATCTTTGATTTGATATTCATATACATCGATTCCCGCATCCGTTAAGATTTTCTTTTCTTGATCTATGTTATCATATTGATAATCCGTAAAAACTGCTTTTAAATTAGACATATTTTCACCTCATTTACATATTGATTATAGAATATTGCTTTTTTTAGCAATTGTATATGCGCCTAATGCTGATAAAGGCACACTATCTTTTGGAACATATTCCTTTATTTTTGTAAAATATCCGTCATACTCAAGGATATCGATTAAAGCTCTTCTTAATGGATTCTTTCCTGCTACCACAACACAGTGATCCTTAGAAACCGTAATTGCGGATGATTCTTTCACTGCCATAAGATCTGTTGATAAAGCAACACCTAAAATATAATTTGCTACCTTCTCTTTCTCTTTTATTGCAAATTGATTTAGAATTCTTCCAGAAAAGCACGCTCTACCAATGCCTGTTTTGCTTCCATTTCTATATCCCTCTAAAACCAGTTCTTTATTATAAGTATCCTCCTGTACGAATTGACGACCTACCGCATCAGCAATGATTGTATCATTTGTGATAGAAGCTAATAATTCTCCAGATATCGTTGTTAGGCAGCCTGTAATTTTACCAGTGCTGTCAATAGATATAAATTTCGTATGGGATCCTGGCAAGACTAGTATCATAGGCTCACCTTCAAAACAATCTTCAATAATAGCCGTACTCTCAACTTCTTCGCCACGCATAATGTCCATCTTTTCATAATTATCTAAATCGATGATTCCATTTGAATTTTTCATTCCTGGTATAAACCAAATTGGGATTGGAGCTATATCCTCTAAAAGTACGGATTGTGTGGCAGCTGCAAGGTCATCTGCACTAGCTGGTACTGTCACATGTGGTATTTCTACTAACCCAACATTCGATGTAATCATTCCACTTGCTATTATTCTTTTCACTTGATCGAAAGAAACATTTTTTTCTTCCATTACAGTATCAATACAGGTTTTGACTGCTATTTTCAATTTATTATTATTTCCGTCTATTGCAGTGTTGCGAACTCCTGTCGGCGAGGTCGCTGTAGAAAGCTGACTTCTGTTTGCATCCCATAAAATTACTCTCGTATTTGTTGTACCTGTATCAATGGTAATTATGTATTCTTGCATATGTTCACCATTCTTTCTCATATTCTATAATGAATAAGCGTTACTTCTCATTATTTACCTGTACGTTCTTTTCTGAATCTGACAATAAATTTACATATTGTCTTGCTACTTTTTCTAGCTCATCATATTTTTCAGCATTCGCCAACTTGGAAAACTCACCTGCTATACCAAATGCTGAGGCTCCGTTTTCTTTCCATTGAACTATATTATCTAGATTTACGCCTCCCGTTGGAGCAATCATGGCCTGAGGAAGGGGATCTTTCACTGCTTTTAAATAACCATAAGTGCTTATACTCGCTGGGTATAGCTTAATTAAATTCACACCTAGTTCCATTGCTGTCACAATTTCTGTTGGCGTAAGTGCGCCACAAATCATGGGCTTTTGATATCGATTCGCGCATTTAATAACTGCTTCATTTGTAGTAGGTGTAACAATGAATTCTGCTCCACTAAGTATTGCCATTCTACATGATACTTCGTCTAAAACTGTTCCTGCACCTATAAGTAAATCTTTTTCACTGTATTCTTGATTTAACTGTTCAAGGATAGACAGTATATCGGGAACATTCATAGTTACCTCTATACTTTTGATTCCAGCATTGTAAAGCGCTCTCGTTGCTTTTATTGCAATATCAGCACTACTTACTCGCAATATTGCAACAATTTGATTATCAATAAGATGCTTTAATGTTTCTACATAATTCATATAACTACTCCTTATCATTAGCCACCCAAATAAGCCTTTTTAATATAAGGGCTTTTTATTAGCTCGCTACTCTTACCGCTCATCACCATATGCCCATTTTCTAAAACATAAGTATTCGTACTAGCACTCATTGCCATATATGCATTCTGCTCTACTAGAACGATAGGCAACTGCTTCATTTTATTGATTCGAACTATAACATCAAACAACTCATCAACAATAACTGGTGCAAGTCCTAAGGATGGTTCATCCAACATAAGTAATTTCGGATTCGACATTAAACCACGTGCAATTGCTAGCATCTGCTGCTCTCCACCTGACATTGTACCTCCTAGCTGTTTCATACGTTCTCTAAGACGTGGAAAAATCTCCAAAACAACTTCCAGTTCCTCGTTGTACTCTTTTTTCGTTATCTTTCTTCCATAGGCGCCCATCTCTAAATTATCTTCTACGGTCAAGTCATAAAACACACGCCTACCTTCCGGTACATAAACAACACCTTTCTTGACAATATTATGAGTTTTCATTTTAGTGAGATCTGTATCATTAAAGACAATTGATCCTGATGCTGGATTACATATACCTACAATAGATTTCATTAACGTTGTTTTTCCCGCTCCATTGGCACCTATAACAGAAACAATGTCTTTATCACCAATTTCAATCGAAATATCAAATAAAGCTTGTACCTTTCCATAAAAAACGTTAATATTATTAATTTTTAACATATCAAAACCTCCCTATTGTTTTTGAACAAAGCGATCACCAAGGTAAGCTTTGATTACATCTGGATTCTTCTGAATTCCTTCAGGAGCATCTTCTGCAATTTTACATCCAAAATTAAGAACAGTTAACCGTTTGCTGATTTTCATTACAACATCCATGTTATGCTCTATTAGAAGCAAAGTTTTACCTTGCTCATTCAACTTAAGAAGAATATCTACAAATTCACTTCGCTCCGAAGGATTTAGCCCTGCCGCTGGTTCATCAAGTAAGATTAATTCTGGATTATTGATAATGGATCGACCTAATTCTAAGACTTTCTGATTACCATAAGGCAGATTCTTTACTAACTCATCCTTTAAATGGTACATTCCAAGCATATTTAAAACTTCACATGCCTTCTCTTTTAGCATTTTCTCTTCTTTTCTAGTACCTACAATATCAAAAATAAAACGTGTTATCCCAATACTTGTCTGTTGTACTGCGCCTGTCATTATATTCTCTTGTACGGTCATTGACGGAAATAGCTTAATATTCTGAAATGTTCTTCCTATTCCTTTCTGTGCTCTTTCATACTCTCGCAAAGGATTTATTGGTTCTCCCTTGTATACAATAGTTCCTTGTGTTGGCTTTAGCGAACCTGCAATCATACTTAGCGTAGTTGTTTTTCCAGAGCCGTTTGGGCCTATCAGCGCATGAATTGATCCCTTTTTAACGTCAAATGATAGTTTATTAACCGCAGTAAGACCACCAAACTGTTTCGTTAAGTCTCTAATCGATAATATATTTTCCACGATATTAACTCATCTCCTTTCCTTTTTTCTTCCTCCAAATAGGATTTTTGACGAGCGATACCAATCCATGTGGAAGTACAATAACGCATATAAAAACAATTGTACTAAACACCAACCAATAATAATCGTCCAAGAAACGAAGGTATTCTGGTAAAAGAGTAATAACCGATCCACCAATAATATTACCCATCACATCACCGATTCCACCTAACATTAACATCATTAGATATTTTACCGACATATCAAATGTAAAATCAGAAGGAGTTATGTACCTCATCAAGTGTGCATATAAGCAGCCTGCTACACAAGCATATACTGCTGACATAACAAAAGCTGTAATCTTTACTTTAGACATATTAATTCCACAGGATTCCACCGCCGAATCATTATCTCTGATAGCCTTAAAGGAACGCCCCCACTTTGAATTAATAATTCTTACTGCAGTAATAGTTAATAATACTAAGAAAAATAGAATTAAATAATAACATTGCCTAGGAGTTGAAAATTCATATCCAAACAATTTAAATGTTGGTATATTAGATACACCCCTTGTTCCACCCGTAATATCTACCAGGTTTGTAAGGAGTAAACGAACAATTTCACCAAAAGCTATCGTCGTTAACGCCAGATAAATGCCTTTAAATCTAAGACTTGGGTATCCTAATATAATGCCTATAATCAATCCCATTACAATGGATGCTAGAAGCCCAATCCATGGTGATAAACCTAGCCTCGTTGTTAGTAATCCTGATGTATAAGTACCTAATGCAAATATTCCTGCCATACCTAGATTCATTTGTCCTATTAAACCTGTGATAAAATTTAGACCAAGAACCACGATAATATTTACTAACGTTTGTGACAACAACAGTATTCTATAATTATTATTCGTTAGTTGAGGTAGGATAATAACGGCAGCAGCCATGAATGCATATAATATATATTTATATTTTATTTTCATCTTCACACCTTATCCCTTTCTCTTTCCTATAATACCTTGTGGACGAATTAGCAAGAATAAGATCATGGCACCAAATGCCACAACATCTTTATAAATTGCTGGTCCAAACATTAAGTATATATTTTCTATTAAGCCTATAAAGAGTCCGCCTGCTATTGCTCCAGGTATTGTACCAAATCCACCAACAACACCGCCTGCAAAACCTTTTAGGGAAATCATAGTTGACATATTCGCATCAACATTAAAAATAGGAATAATCAATATTCCGATAACTCCACAAATAACTGCACTGTAAGCAACGGTAAAAGCAATATTATTTTTAACATTAATACCCATAAGTGATGCTGCTATTTTATCAGTAGCAACACATCGCATTGCCTTCCCCAACTTTGTTTTATTAAATAAAATATACTGTAATATCAGGAAAAGCACAGTAACAATAATGATTACATAATCGACAGTAGGTAATGCCGTATTTCCTATGTTTGACGTTCCAGGTATAAATCCTTCCAAACGAAAAGGTGAGCTACCCCATATAAGTCTTGCTAACTCAGCCAATATCTTAGCTAACATAACCGTGCCCATAACAACATATATATTAGATGGCATTTTGCCAAGTGGATTAAAGATAGTAACGGAAATGACTGCACCAAAGATGGCCATTAATATTAACGAAATTATAGTAGCTGGTATAAACCCTAGGCCAAAGTTCCTTACACAGGTTGCAGCAAAGATATATGCACCTACCATTATCCACTTCTCATGACTGAAATTAACAAGTCCGGTTGCTTTATAAATAACAGAGTATTCAATCGCAACAAGTGCATATATGCATCCAAATGCTATACCACTGACAATCAATTGAAGTAAAGTATCCATGCAAATAAGTTCCTTTCTTTGATTACATACAATAGAAAGCACTCTATGCATACTTTCTAATGTTATTAATGAGATAGCGGAAAAACACGTAGTAAAACTGTTTTTCCGCTATACATAAGTTTCACTTTATCGTAATTTTTGCTTTGAAAACAATTCTACTCAACTACTTTTTTAATGAGATGTGCCTCTTTATTTTCATCCATTTGTAGAACTACTGCTTCATGAACAAGCTCACCAAACTCGTTACATGTTCTTTCAGCAATGATACCTTCATAACCATTTGTTTCGGACAATGCTTTTCGAACCGCTTCACGATCGGTGCTTCCTGCACGTTCGATTGCATCTGCTATAAGATAAACTCCATCATAATATGTAGTCATGAACATATCTGGATCCATATCAAACTTTTCTCTTGATACTTTAACGTAATTTTGCATCATTTCTCTTTCATCCTCGATAGAGAAATCGCATACGCTATATAACCCTTTCACAGCGGATCCATCTGTAAGATTTAAGAAATCTGGGTTACTGGTTGTTACACTTCCTACAATAGGAACATCTAATCCTAATTCTTCAATCTGCCTTGCTATTACAGCCATCTCTGGAGCATGTGTCCATACAATAACTGCATCTACACCTTCGTCTTTCATCTTAAGTATCTGACCTGTTGAATCTTTATCTCCTGTGTTATGTCCTTCTTTTACATATGGAATATTCAAACCTGTTAAGTATTCTTCTATAACACCTAGAGCACCTGTGCCATAGTCATCGTTGTTATATAAAACACCAATTTTTTTAGCATCAAATTCTTCCAAACAGAACTTTGCTGCAATAGATGCAACCAAGGTATCAGAAGCTCTGAGTCTGAAGAAATAAGGACTTTGGGATTCAATTAATTTAGGACTTGTACCACCACTTAACATTGGAACTTGATACTGTTCTGCAACTGGAATTACAGCTAATGCACTACTACTTTTTTGAGGTCCTAACATTGCAACAATTTCTTCAGACATCATTTTATTCGCAACAGTAACAGCAATATTTCCTAAATTCTGATCATCTTCAATAACTAGTTTTAATTTTCTACCACCAAGAACACCACCCTTGGCATTAATCTCATCAACGGCTAATTGAACACCATTTGTTGTACGTTCACCGTCTAGTGGAGAACTTCCAGTGATAGCTGTTGAAACGCCAATTAAAATATCGCTTTTATCTTCGTTATCATCTTTACTATCTGTATTATCTGTATTATCTGTGTTAGTAGTATCGCTAGGTGTGTTTGTAGTATTCGAATCACCGGTATTATCACCCTTATTTCCACAACCAATTAGCAAGCTCATAGATAAACATAAAACTAAAATTAATGATATCATTCTTCTCATTTTCATTAGTATACCTCCATTTTGACTTTAATGCGTGACTTTTCATATGGCTTTACACGTGAGTACTCTGCATATAGGTCGTTAGGTTTTAGTCGAAAGTATAAGTTACTCCTCCCGGGTTTGAATAAATATAATTCCCACTTTAGCATATCCGATCTCTGCAGCATTTACATTACAATCTGTCCCCCTAGTTGTACCTCTTACAATTAACATTGCTATATTCAATTGAATATTATGTATGCTTTTTGTTCGTATTAAGGAACACTGATTGTATATACGTATTATATCACGGCAATTATGCATTGTAAATATCTTTTTTATTATTTTTTTTATTTATTTATACATTTTATATATAAAATATATAGTCGCTCGATATAATAATTACTATTAGTATATTCAAACTATCTATCCGCATTTTTTTTGTGTAGTTTTACTTTTTTCTAAATAAACATTTGAACCTTTCCTATTTTTGTAGTATTATGGTTATACACTTATTTTTACTATATAGGTACTTAAATACACTTTTCATATGGATATATAACAAAATAATACTGAAGAAAGGAATGAGTTTATCATTGATAGACAATAATCAGAACCAAAACGATTCGAAAGATAAAAAGGCCAATGATTCAAATAGCAAAGATCATCGCTCAACACACAGAGTTCTTAATATTCTTGAGGTTCTTGCAAACACGCCAAATGGCATGATTTTTTCAGAGCTAGCAGAGTCATTAGGCATTCCAAAGGGTAGTATTTTCCCTATTATTCACACTCTTTGTAATCGCAGATATGTTACATATAATCAGCGTGAACAACGTTATTATATAGGTGAGACACTCTTTAATCTTGGTAATAAATACGTTAAAAATTCCAGTATACTTAATGATATCCATCTCGTTATTAATGAACTATCAAATACAGTTGGACAAACTTCTTACTTTGGGGTACTTGCCAACACCAGTGGCGAAGTATTATACTTGCTACGTGGAGTTGCACCAGCAACCATTCAAGTGGTAGGATCCGGAATACATTTTAAGGCTTATGCAACCGGAATCGGAAAAGCACTGCTCTGCGACAAAGAGATGGATGAACTACATCAGCTTTATCCCGATGGTTTAGTTCCAGTAACAAATAATACAATACAATCCTTTGATAGACTTTATGGCCAGTTACTTGATATTCGAAGAACAGGGTTTGGTTATGAAAAAGAAGAATCCACACCTCATATCCAATGTGTTTCTACACCAGTAAGATATAATGGTAAATTAATAGCCGCCATGAGTGTAGCATATCCAGTATTCAACTACACGCCTGAGTTTCAAGCTTTTGTAGAGAATAATCTTAAAACGGCTAGAATTCAAGTGGAAGAAATTATAAGAAAAGATATTAGCAAATGGATATATAGCGAGGTTTAAACGCACTTAACCTCACGTTTTCGTGTAAATTTCGTATAACAATCATCCACCCGCATAGTGAAGTTGTCTACATTAAGTTGACAACTTCACTATGCAGGTGGTTTTTCATTTTCGGACATAGCCCTAATACTACTAGCTGCACACAAGTGAGCTTTATGATTGTCTATATAACTTTTTATCGCTGCAGTGTTCTTGTCAACTGTATCGACATAGTATCCCTTGTACCAAGACACCAGCAGGTGTCAGAGAGATACCACTAACCCCCATCTTATCAGAAAGACTTTTGCCATAGAGCTACATGACACGAATATTCCAACCAAGACGATTTCTTATTTGTTAGGCCACAAAGACATTAGTCCCACGGAGAAGAACTACATTCTAAATCAAAAGTTTAATGCGAAAGCTCTTCGTGAAAAGATGGAAAAAGCCATTTAAAGCTGACAACAGAAAAGGTCGTATGACAATAGCTATTTTAGGGCAACATAAAATCGCCAATCCATATTTCATAAGAACTGACGACTATTTTTATTACGCGCGAGACGGCGCACAAGGTCCGGGGGACCTTGGTCCTGCGCGGACCGGAGCGAAGCGGAGACATTCGAACTTCGAGTCCAGGATTGGACTCGAAAAAAGAAACAAGGGTATCCTTTTCTGATACCCTCGTTTCTTTTTCTCAAGCGCGAGACGGGATTCGAAACCGTCCCGTAAAACCCACAAACCTAGATAGAAAGGAGGCTCGGGGACTGTATTTGTTATTTTGACAGCAGAAATGACAACAAAGATAGCAATATTTTAGAGTCGGGATTCACTGATTTCAATTTTTTAAATATTCTTTAATCTTAGGAACCTC
>JAEZPG010000068.1 GCA_023413555.1 Bacillota bacterium
TCTGTGATAAGTGCTTCGTTCGACTTGCATGTGTTAAGCACGCCGCCAGCGTTCATCCTGAGCCAGGATCAAACTCTCAAATTAAAGTTGATCTTGGTCAAAAAGCACTAGCTTGTTTAACCGTTACATCTTTCGATGTTATTTACTGTTTCATAAAGAAACGTTCTAATTCTGAAATTCTTATTGAATTTTCAGGGTTGTTTCACTGTTCAGTTATCAATGTTCTTAGTCGCTGCTCTCGCAGGCGACTTGTCTATCTTAACACCGTTTAAACTTTGTGTCAAGATGTTTTTTGAACTTTTTTATCAAGTAATATCTACTATCTAGTAGTTGCCTTTTGGCAACGGAGAAAGAGGGATTTGAACCCTCGCGCCGCGTAAACGACCTACACCCTTAGCAGGGGCGCCTCTTCAGCCTCTTGAGTATTTCTCCGAACTGAACTTGTAGTTCATATTAGGTTTTGCATCTTTGCTAATGCGTCAGACGCAAGAATTAGTATAGCAAAAAGAATAGTCATTGTCAATATATTTCTCAAACAATTTTTCACTATTTTAATACAATACTTATTATTGATTGTAAATTGTATTAAATATACTACATAATCTACGCTATTTTTTATACTTTTTAGGTGCAGTATCATATAAGTTGTTACCCTTATGGTCCACAACCACAATAACTGGTAGTTTTTCCACCTTCAACTTACGTATTGCTTCGGTGCCTAGGTCATCATAAGCTATTACTTCAGCTTCCTTTATGCACTGAGAGAGTAAAGCTCCAGCTCCACCCACTGCTGCAAAGTAAACTGCTTCATTTTTGATTATTGAATCGATTACTTCAGGAGAGCGCTTTCCTTTACCAATCATGCCAATTAATCCATTTTCTAATAATAATGGCGTGTATTTATCCATTCTACTACTGGTAGTTGGGCCTGCCGATCCTATGACCTGTCCCTCTCTTGCTGGAGATGGTCCAAGATAATATATAATATTATCTGACAATTCTAACGGTAACTCTTCACCTTTATTATATGCATCATAAAGTCTCTTATGTGCTGCATCTCTGGCTGTATAGATAATGCCTGAGATATATACATAGTCTCCTGCTCGTAATTCTTTCATCTTTTCCTTGGTAAATGGGGTTTCTATTGTATGGTTCATCTTTCAATGTGCCTCCTTTCCTCCGTAATTATTCACTATAAGATTCTTTTTATATGTCTATTTACATGACAACATATATTAACTGCAACGGGAAGTCCTGCAATATGAGTTGGATAGGTTTCAATATTAACTCCTAAAGCTGTAATTCTTCCTCCTAAACCTCCCGGTCCGATTCCAAGGTTATTTATTTTTGTAAGCAGTTCTTCTTCTAAATCTTTAACATACGAAATAGGATTATGATTTTCCATATCACGAGTTAAAGCTTTTTTTGCCAACAAAGCACATTTTTCAAAGGTACCTCCTATTCCTACACCAACTACCATTGGAGGGCATGCATTGGGACCTGCATTTTTTACTGCATCCAAAACCGCTTCCTTTACACCTTCTATACCATCTGCAGGTTTGAGCATATATATCTTGCTCATATTTTCACTACCAAATCCCTTTGGTGCTACTGTAATGGTGATATTGTCCCCAGGTACAATAGAATAGTGAATAATCCCTGGTGTATTATCCTTTGTATTTTCACGAATAAGTGGATCCCCTACTACTGATTTTCGAAGATAACCTTCTGTATAACCTTGTCGTATTCCTTCGTTGATAGCATCTTCCAACGCACAGCCTTCAATATGAACATCCTGTCCCACTTCTACAAAAACGACTACCATACCGGTATCCTGACAAATAGGAATCTGCTGTTCTTTTGCAATTACAAGGTTTTCTTTGAGTTGATTTAAGATTTGTATCCCTACAGGCGACTCTTCTTTACCTACGACCTTAAGTAACCTATTCTCTACATCCTTTTCCAAGTGAAGGTTAGCTTCTATACACATCTCTTTGATTTCTTTTGTAATATTTTCAGTATATATGACCCTCATATTGTCCTCCTTTTCTCTCATCTTCATGATTTCGTTACTCGGTGAAGGAACCTCACCAATGTTGGTATTTAATTATATGACAATCACTGGATGTTTGGCTAGCTGTTGACATATAGAATGCAAGCAATTATGGACAAGTCTATCCATAGAATTGCTTGCATTCTTTTATCACTAACTTTTTAATATTTAATCATTCTCAGTTTTTTCACTGTCTATCTCCGCTGCGTGGAGTAATCGATTGATATCACGATCCTCCTGAAGCTGATTAATATCCTCTGTTTTTGCAGTGTCCTGAGCAGTCAATGGTTCCTCTGTCTCTAATACATCTAAATCTGCAATAGCATTAGCTTCTGCATTGGCTGCAGTCTCACTTTCTCTTACCTTAGCAATGCTTGCTACTACAATATCTTTATCTGTATCAATATCCATTAACTTCACGCCAGAAGTGTTACGTCCAATCTGTGAGATTCCTTCAACCATCATTCGAATAATGATTCCTTCATTAGTGATAATCATAATCTCATTATCCTCATTAACAGCCTTAACACCTACTACATTTCCCGATTTCTCGGTAATCTTATAACACTTAACACCTTTACCGCCACGGTGCTGAACACCAAACTCACTAATAGAGGTACGTTTACCTAAACCATATTCTGAGACAATTAACAAATCAGACCCTTGAGTATGCATCTGCATACCTACAATCTCATCTCCTGGTTCAAGATTCATACCAATTACACCCATAGAAGTTCTACCTGTCGGTCTAACATCAAGTTCATTAAAACGAATACATTGGCCATATTTTGTAACCATTAATATATCTTTTTTATTATTAGTAGACTTAACTTCAATAAGTTCATCGTCTTCTCTAAGATTTATTGCTTGAAGACCAGATTTACGAATATTGGCATAATCTCTAATAGGCGTCTTCTTTACAATGCCTCCCTTGGTTGCCATAAATAAATATCTGCTTTCATCATATTCACGTAAAGGAATAATCGCAGTAATTCTTTCTCCAGGAAGTAACTGAAGTAGATTGATAATTGCAGTTCCTCTAGCGGTTCTACCTGCCTCAGGAATTTCATAGGCTTTTAAACGATATACTCTACCCTGATTAGTAAAAAACATAATATAGTGATGGGTTGTAGTCATTAACAGATCTTCAATAAAATCTTCCTCTATTGTCTGCATGCCTTTAATTCCTTTGCCGCCACGGTTCTGACTTCTGAAATTATCAACTGTCATACGCTTAATATAACCCATACGAGTCATAGCAATTATTATATTTTCTCTAGGAATTAAATCTTCCGTTGTAACATCCAGTTCATCCATTCCGATTGAAGTTCTACGATTATCCCCATATTTATTGGCAATCACAAGAATCTCTTCTCTAATAACGGATAAAAGCTTCTTCTCATCTGCTAAGATTGCTTTGTATTCTGCTATCTTCGCCATCAGCTCTTTATATTCATTTTCTAATTTTTCTCGTTCCAGACCTGTCAATGCACGAAGACGCATATCAATAATGGCCTGGGACTGAGGATCTGATAAACCAAAACGCTCAATTAAACGTTCTTTCGCTATGTTTCCATTGGCAGATCCACGAATAATATTAATTACTTCATCAATATTATCAAGTGCGATTAATAATCCCTGTAATATATGAGCTCTTTCTTCTGCTTTATTTAAATCATATTTTATTCTTCTCGTAACTACCTCTTCTTGATGTAGTATATAGTATTGAAGCATTTCAAGAAGATTCAAAACCCGAGGCTCATTATTTACTAAAGCTAACATAATAACACCAAATGTATCCTGAAGTTGAGTATGTTTATATAACTGATTTAAGATTACATTGGCATTGGCATCTCTACGAAGCTCAATACAAATTCTCATACCTTGTCGATCTGATTCATCTCTTAATTCTGTTATACCATCAATCTTTTTATCTCTTACCAATTCGGCTATTTTTTCTATTAATCGAGCCTTATTTACCATATATGGTAACTCTGTTACAATAATTCTACTCTTACCATTTGTCATAGGCTCTACTTCAGTAACAGCGCGTACTCTTATCTTGCCACGGCCAGTACGATATGCCTCATCGATTCCACGACGACCAATAATGGTAGCACCAGTTGGAAAATCTGGACCTTTGACAATCTCCATTACTTCATCAATGGTAGTTGCCTTATCTTCTTCTATACGATTATCGATAATCTTAACAACCGCATTGATAATTTCTCTCAGGTTATGAGGAGGGATATTGGTTGCCATACCTACAGCAATACCAGATGTACCATTTACCAAAAGGTTAGGGTATCTGGAAGGTAATACTACAGGCTCCTTCTCAGTCTCATCAAAGTTAGGAATAAAGTCTACGGTATCCTTGTTAATATCTGAAAGCATCTCCATAGAGATTTTACTTAATCTTGCCTCAGTATAACGCATTGCTGCTGCACCATCACCATCCACAGAACCGAAGTTGCCATGACCATCTACCAAAGGGTATCTGGTGTTAAAATCCTGAGCAAGCTTAACTAATGCTTCATAGATAGAGCTGTCGCCATGAGGATGATATTTACCCATTGTATCACCGACAATACGCGCACATTTACGATGTGGTTTGTCAGGTCCATTATTTAATTCAATCATTGCATATAAGATTCTTCTTTGTACCGGCTTTAATCCATCACGAACATCTGGCAAAGCACGGGCTGCAATAACTGACATGGCATAATCAATATAAGATGTTTCCATGGTCTTTTTTAGGTCCACATCATGCACTTTATCGAAGATATTCTCGTCCATTTTACTTCCTCCAATTTTGTAGAATCACTCTTTTCCGAGTATTAGATATCTAAATTCTTAACATATTTTGCATTTGCTTCAATAAACTCACGTCTAGGCTCAACCTTATCTCCCATTAAGGTATTAAAGGTTACATCTAATTCTGAAGTAGCTTCATCATCCATATTTACTCGTAGAAGAACTCTCTTCTCTGGATCCATAGTAGTATCCCATAACTGCTCAGCATCCATCTCACCAAGACCTTTATATCGCTGAATCTTATTGTTACCATCCCTACCAAGTTCTGTCAATATAGCATTAAGTTCTTCATCACTATAAGCATATCGAATAATTTTATTCTTCTCAACCTTATATAGCGGTGGTTGTGCCAAATATACATGACCTTCTTTAATAAGATCTGGCATAAACCGGTATAAGAATGTTAAAAGTAGCGTACTAATATGAGCACCATCTACATCGGCATCTGTCATAATGATAATCTTGTGATATCTTAATTTGCTTATATCAAAATCTTCTGATATACCTGTACCAAAAGCAGTAATCATGGCTTTAATCTCTTCATTGACTAAAATCTTATCTAGTCTAGATTTTTCTACGTTAAGAATCTTTCCTCGCAATGGAAGAATCGCTTGAGTTGCACGGGATCGAGCAGTTTTTGCACTGCCACCTGCAGAATCTCCCTCTACAATATAAATTTCACAATTTTTAGGATTCTTATCAGAACAATCTGCCAGCTTTCCTGGTAAACTAAGACCTTCTAACGCCGATTTTCTTCTTGTCAGTTCTCTGGCCTTTCTAGCTGCATCACGAGCACGTTGAGCAAGAACAGATTTTTCTACAATCATCTTAGCAACAACAGGATTTTGCTCTAAGAAGATAGTAAGCTGCTCTGATACAATACTATCTACCGCTCCTCTTGCTTCACTATTTCCTAATTTTTGCTTAGTTTGTCCTTCAAACTGTGGCTCAGGGATCTTAACACTAACGATTGCAGTAAGACCTTCTCTAATATCTTCACCACTTAGGTTTGCCTCGTTATCCTTTAGTATCTTCTGACTTCTGGCATAGTCATTAAATACCTTAGTCAGAGCATTCTTAAACCCAGCAAGATGAGTACCTCCTTCTGGAGTTGTTATATTATTAACAAAACTATAGATTCCTTCGTTATAGGTACCATTATGTTGAAAAGCAACTTCTACATAGACGCTATCTTTACGGCCTTCACAATATATTATATTATCGTAAATTGGATTCTTATGGCGGTTCAAATACTCTACATACTCAATAATACCACCTTCATAATGAAAAGTTCTTTCTGTCTCCTGACCTAATCTCTTATCCTGTAAATTTATTTTAATATTTTTGGTTAAGAAAGCCATCTCACGTAATCTCTGCTTTAAAATATCATAATCATACACAGTTTCTTCAAATATCTCAGCATCTGGTTTAAAGGTAACCATAGTACCTTGCTTGTCTGTATCTCCAATTTCACTTAACGGATACACAACTTTACCACGCTCATAACGCTGTTTGTACATTTTTCCTTCGGAATAAATAACAACCTCAAGCCATTCTGAAAGTGCATTTACAACAGAAGCTCCAACACCATGAAGTCCTCCAGATACCTTGTATCCTCCACCACCAAACTTACCACCTGCATGAAGTATAGTAAATACTACTTCTACAGCAGGAAGTCCAGCCTTCTTGTTAATACCAACCGGTATACCTCGGCCATTGTCAATAACTGTTATGGAATTGTCCTCGTTAATTATTACATCAATTGTGTCACAAAAACCAGCAAGTGCCTCATCCACTGAATTATCTACAATCTCGTAAACCAGATGGTGTAAACCCTTGGAAGAGGTACTTCCAATATACATACCTGGCCTTTTACGTACTGCTTCTAAGCCTTCTAATATTTGTATCTGGTCTGCTCCGTATTCTGCACTCATATATATCCTCCTAATTTATGCAAGTACACCCTGGCATACTTGCATTAAGATGCATATTCATCTTTGCAATTTGCCAGAAGCTTTAATCCTGTATAGAGAATACTTTCTAACAGGAATAGTTTCTCACTTGTTAGACATCTGTTCCTTAACATTTCCTTTCACTACATGAAAGGTTTTATTAATCTCAATTCTTTGATTAATAAATTCTTCCAACCCTGTACATGTAACAAATGTCTGTATATCGTCTATACTATCTAGTAGATAAGTCTGTCTATTTCTGTCAAGCTCTGATAGTACATCATCTAATAAAAGAATTGGTTCATCTTTAATTACCATACGAACCAACTCAATTTCTGATAATTTTAAAGATAATGCGGAAGTTCTCTGCTGTCCTTGAGAACCATATTTACGGATATCCACATTATTTATCATAAAAATAATATCATCCCTATGAGGTCCTATTGAAGTTGTCTTAGTTTGAATATCTCTGTCTCTAGACTTCTTTAATTTTTCTTCCAATACATCAGCAGTTACATTAGGATCGTATTGAATCACTAATTCTTCACGTCCACCTGATAACTTCTTATGTATTTCAAAAATAATGGAATTGAGTTGCTCAATAAATTGTTTTCTAGTTTTTATAACTTCTCTTCCATAGGCCACTAACTGCTGGTCCCATACTTCTAAAGTATCACGAAGAGAGCTAGAAAAACTGATTTGCTTTAGTAAATTATTTCTTTGTGTGAGAACTTTATTATATTTAGAAAGATTGTATAAATATAGCCTATCTAATTGGCATAATTCCATGTCTATAAAACGTCGCCTTTCTCCAGGACCATTTTTTATTATACTTAGGTCCTCTGGAGAAAAAAATACAATATGGATAAACCCTAGAAGCTCGCCTGATTTTCGAATAGGAATACCATCAATAGCAATTCCTTTGGGTTTATTCTTTTTTAAATGCATATCAATTTTATGAGAGATTCCGTCTTTTTTAGTCATTATCCTTATATGAGAATCTTCTTGCCCAAGACGGATTACTTCTCTATCTTTACTTCCACGATGAGACTTAGTTGTGGAACAAAGATACATGGCTTCTAGAATGTTGGTCTTACCCTGAGCATTATCTCCATACAAAATATTAATGCCCTTATCAAAATTCAACGATAACTTATCATAATTACGATAATCACTTAACTCTAAGGATTCAATAATCATTGTTCTATCTTTACCTGCTCGTTTTCAAATTCTATGATATCACCATCATGTAATTTCTTACCTCTTTGCAGTTCTACTTGACCATTTACTTTTACTAATCCATCCTGAATCGCCATCTTGGCTTCTACTCCTGAACCTACCAGATTGGCAGCCTTAAGAGCCTGTCCAAGTTTAATATATTCTTCTCGCAATTTAATTATATCCATAAATAACTCCTTCTAAAACAATTTCTTCCTCACTCGAAAAAATATAATGTTCTTACAATTAGTTAGAAGCAGCATTAAAATTAACCGGTAGAATTAAGTAGATGTAATTCTCTTCCTTGTCCTTAATAAAACAAGGAGCCTTAGGATTAATCATATAGATATCTACCTCTTCATCATCAATTACTCTCAATGCATCAATTAAAAACTTAGGATTAAATCCTATAAGGATATCTTTACCATCTTTACGAATATCAATATCTTCATCCATAGACCCAATCGATGAGTTTATCTTTAATCCCATATTCTCATCTGTCACATTAACAATAAGTGGTTTTTTCTCTGACTCCTTAATCAAAAGAGTAGCACGATCAATACACTCTAATAATTCGCGGTTATTAATCGTAACTTTTGTCTCATAATCATTAGAAAGCATCTGATCAATATTATAGTATTCTCCTTCAATTAATCTAGAAAGTACCATAGTATCATTGAATTCAAACACAATATGTCTATTTGTTAAAAAGATATGAACTTGATCCTCCATATCTCCAGATAGAATCTTACTGATTTCTATTAAAGTCTTTCCAGGAACAATCACTTTCTGTGTTTTATAGGATTCTTTTAATTCAATTCTACGAATTGATATTCTATGCCCGTCCAAAGAAACTACTTTTAGGAAGTTATCTTTAATATCAAAAAGTTCACCAGTCATAATCTTATTACTTTCATTGTCTGCAATAGAAAATACTGTCTGTCTAATAACTTCTTTTAAAGTAAATTGAGAAATAGATATAAAACAATCTTTTTCTACCTGCGGAAGAAAAGGAAATTCATCAGAGGATTTTCCAGCAATATTAAATTTTGCTTTGCTACAGGTAATCTCGATACGATAATTATCATCTACAATAATTGTAACTTCATTATCAGGAAGTTTACGAATAATATCAGAAAATACCTTTGCATTAATAGCAACTTTACCTTCAGATACAACTTGTCCTGTTACTAAGGTCTCAATTCCTAGTTCCATATCATTACCTATTAATTTGATATAGGAGGAAGTAGCTTCTATAACCATGCATTCTAGGATGGGCATTGTAGATTTGTTAGATACTGCTTTTAAGACGATATTAATACCATTTAGCAGATTTGATTTTGGACAAACGATTTTCATCTGTGTATAACTCCCTTCGTGGTTAAATTTCATAAATATATTATTAAATAATAGCCGCAGTAGTAATAGGGGGTGTTAATTTGTGAATAAGTATGAGGACCCCCTAAAACAGCGAATAAAATCCATTTAACAACTATGTGAATAACTATAAAAAATATTGTGAAAATTTAAAAAGTTATTCACAGCCTAATTTTATAAGAAAAAGTGCTAACAGGATACTAACATCCTATCAACGTTATATCAACTTCAACTTGTGTATAACTATTGTGGACAAATTTTCTTACTTAAAACAGAGATTGTATTTTCTAGAGCTCCGTCTTGGCTGATATCATTTTCTATCTTATTAATTCCATGAAGAACTGTAGTGTGATCACGGTTACCAAGTTTTTTACCAATATCATTGAGAGAGATATCAGTTAGTTTACGGCAAAGGTACATAGTAACTTGTCTAGGATAGGCAATGTTACGGCTTTTCTTCGTAGAAAGAATCTCTGCCGGAGTAATGTTAAAGTGTTCTGCTACAATTTCAACGATTAATTCAGGAGTAATGTCCTTTTGATTATTAGGGGAAATTAGATCTTTTAGAGCTTCTTCTGCAAGCTCTACATTAACCTCCCTGTTTTTTAATCTGGATAAAGCAACAATTTTAGTTAAAGCTCCTTCCAGCTCACGAATGTTAGACTTTACATTTGTAGCAATATATTTCATAACGTCATCATCAATTTGAAGACCATCTAATTCTTCCTTTTTCTTAAGGATAGCCATTCTAGTTTCATAATCAGGCTGTTGAATATCGACAGTTAAACCCCACTCGAAACGGGAGCGAAGCCTTTCCTCTAATGTTTCTATATCCTTAGGAGGTTTATCAGAAGATATTATGATCTGTTTCTTGGATTCATGAAGAGCATTAAAAGTATGGAAGAATTCCTCCTGGGTACTTTCTTTTCCGATAATAAACTGAATATCATCAATTAGAAGAACATCAATATTACGATATTTTTGACGAAATTCAGCAGTAGAAGAGTTTTCATTACGATTACGAATAGAATCGATCAACTCATTGGTGAAAGTCTCACTAGTTACATATAAAACTTTGCTGTTTGGGTTATGGTCTAGGATGAAATGGGCGATTGAGTGCATTAAGTGAGTTTTTCCAAGACCAACTCCTCCATATATAAAGAGAGGGTTGTATACTTCTGCAGGAGATTCTGCAACAGCTAAAGAGGCAGCATGTGCCAGGTTATTATTTGTACCAACAACAAAGGTGTCGAAGGTATAACGAGGATTTAAAAAAGGATATTTATTAATAGAAGTAGTGGTTTCTACTTTTTTGGCATTATTATTAATCTCTTCTTTTTGAGCTTGCGTAGAAGAAATAAAAGAGACGTCAAAACTTTGGCCGGTAACCTCTTCAATGGCAACCTTTAATGGAAGTCCGTATTTTCTACTGATAAAATCGATACTTCCAGAGCCTAATACAACGTCATCTATTAAAATTGTTACTTTATTATTATTAACGGTATATACCTTCAATGGTAATAACCAGGTTCGGAATGAGACATCTGAAATAGAATGTTCTATCTTTAGAGCTTCTAGTATTTCACTCCATTTTTCTTGAATTATGTTTTTCATCATAATCCCCCTAATTATAAAATTTTCTAATTATTAGTTTACTCCATATCAATTTAATTTTCAATATGAACTTCCCTAGTGTTGTGGATATCTTCTTAAAAATAATAGAAAATAAGAAATACTATGCATAAAGAGGTAAAAGTTATACAGAATATCAACTATCAACATCCTGTCTATATTGTGGATAAATTGCATGCACCATAGAGTTATACCATACTATCCAACACTTATCAACAGATTATTAATCTCAAATTCACAATTATGTTAATAAAGTATTAAAATTATAAACAACACCTTAAATACGCATAGTTTAAGGATAATTTATATATGTTGTTGATACAATTAACAAAATATTAAGGTGTTATCCACAATTTATCAACAATTTGTGGATAACTAAAATAAATTTAATGTGAATAGCGTAAATTATGCAGTTAATTGTGTATTTATTGTGGAGCAATTTATATTTCTTATTAAGTGTGGAGTATCTTCTATACTAGCTAAAAATATACACTTGACGATATTCATCATTACTTATATAATATAACGTGATATTCCAACTATTATAATAGTATAAATATGCTTACTATAGTAGTTAGTAAAGTGAGTTGAGGAGGTGTTAACAAATGAAAATGACATTCCAACCTAAGAAAAGATCAAGAGCAAAAGTTCACGGATTCAGAGCTAGAATGGCTACTAAGAATGGTAGAAAAGTTTTAGCAAATAGAAGAGCAAAAGGAAGAAAATCTTTATCAGCATAGGTCGCAGGTTTGTGACCTTTTCTTCTATTGGATTTTATCCCTAGGATTATATCCTATTTGAAAGGGTGATTTTGAATTTGTCAGAATCATTAAA
>JAEZPG010000004.1 GCA_023413555.1 Bacillota bacterium
CTTCATTACTGACTCATTTGAAAAAACAGATGAAAACGAAGTATAATCGTTTGCATCAAATTCTCGGAAACTTAACCGTTCACTTTTTAACCTCATACTTTTCACCTGTGAAATTAATATTTGTCCGTATATACGTTTTTCAAACCGCGCCACGGACGGCGCGGACAATTACATGCGGTTTCATATAACGTTCCGCTGTCGCGACGTTCCTGAGCCGGACCCGCGAAGCCCTTCTCCCTGGCGGTGCTTGCACCCGGTGAATCGGTGTGGTGCCTGCTCGCGCTCCTGCTGTTAATGGTATAAGGTTTGATGCCTTTCACCTGGCACCCTTGCGCCGACTACTTTGTTATGCGACGGATGAGGCTCCGCTGGTTTAGAGATGCCATGGACGGAATCCCCTAAAATGCTTTTATATGATCATATTACAAATTCATTTTTATTTTTTCATGTTTACATCTGCCATTTGAGTGTTATAATATAAATAAGGACGGCGCCGCTTGTTGCTGTCAGGTTAGATGTAGAGATTTATTGTAAACGGTTTTATCTAAACCGTTTTTTCTTTTGCCCTTTAGGCTGTGGTCGGAGCAGTTTTTCTGCAATTACTCTTGCAAATATAGCAACTCCAAGCGGTATGAACATATATTTCGCACACCATACAACCGTTAAACCGATGATGTGGTAGAAATCATTATTCATAAACCACCACCTCCTTCCTTTGTAGATCCCTGCAGCAACTATAACGTCACCGTCCTTATAATTGGAATCCACAAAGGAAGCAAGCCCTTAAGACAACTTCACATCTAAACCTGATATGCATATCCATTATATACCATTAAGAAACTGACTGCAAACATTTTTCCGAACATTTGTTCCGTTTGTTTTTCTCGGGTTTCAATGAATCGCGCCACGGATGGCGCGCCGTTTGCAGGGATTTTCACCTAACGTCCCGCAGTCGCGACACCGATGAGCTGGACCCGCAAAGCCCTTCTCCCTGGCGGTGCTCGCACCCAGCGAATCGGTGTGGTGCCTGCTTGCACTCCTGCTGTCAATGGTATAAGGCCGGATGACTCTCCTCCGGCACCCTTGCGATGACTGCTTTGTTATGTGAAGTTCTGCCCATCCTCCGGCCGCTCGGCGGAGTCAAGGCCGGAGCTCCTTTTCCTTTCATTGAATATGTTAAAATTACGAATAAGATAATTTGCCCCTGAAAAAACTGTAATTAATGTAGCAAGATACAACAATATATTATCAATTCTAATATTACAAAACAGGCTAAACGGGAAATTATTTAGTAATACCAATGTTATAGCCACAACTTGAACTACCATTTTGATTTTACCAGACTTATCTGCCGGTAAAACTACCCCTTTTTGAACCGCGGACAACCTAAAAAATGTTATTACTAATTCCCGCCCTATTATAATGAGTGCTATCCAAATGTTGACCCTTTTCATTTGCACAAGGCATAATAAAGCAGCAGTGATGAGCAGCTTATCAGCTAGAGGATCAAGGAATATTCCTAAGCGAGTAACTTGTTGATACTTGCGTGCGATATAACCATCAAGCTTATCTGTACCTGCTGCCAACAAAAATATGGCAGTTGCAATATAGGTTGCAAGGATACCCAGATGATTATTTTCAGTACCCAATAATTCAATCGGTAATGATGCGAACAACATAAATACTGGTACAAGAATAAGCCTAACAACAGTTATTCTATTAGCCAAATTCATTAAATCATCTCCTAATCTACTAATATCAAAAAAGTAGTGACTTTATTATATGTTACACAGAGCGTCCAATTTTCACCCGGCGGCGGAGCCCGGGTGACGTCCGATGGGCAGAATTTCACCTAACGTCCCGCAGTCGCGACACCGATGAGCTGGACCCGCAAAGCCTTTCTCCCTGGAGGTGCTCGCACCCAGCGAATCAGTGTGGCACTGCTCGATCTGCAGGGTGAATCTTAGAGGAGCCCTTTTGCTTTTTACTGCCGTGCCCTTGCGCCGACTGCTTTGTTATGTGAAGCCGCATGTCTTCTTGCTCGGAGGCTGCCACGGACGGCAGCCCCTATTACAAGTCCTTTACACATTTTTCTTTCCATTCTTCCAATAGAATACTATATCGTAATTCATCATCCCATCCTCCATTTTTATATCTAACCTTTCTGAACTGTCCCTCTTTTACCATGCCGATTTTCTTCATGATATTTTCCGATTTTGAATTTTGATGACTACAACTCGCAACCACTTTATACATTTGAAGTTTAGTAAAACAAATATTTAGCAATGTATTTGCAATTTCTGTGGCATATCCCTTCCCCCAATAACCAGGTAATAGGAAATAGCCTATTTCACCATACATAGAATTTGATAAATGATAATTGATAATTATATCAGCAAATCCAATAAAATCATCTGTTGAAGTTAAAAACACAGCAAATTCACATGAGGATAGTTTTCCATTTCCTTTGGTATTGTCAATTACTTTATTAAAATATGAAATCATCTCTTCTTCATCGTCTATCTTATTCATGTAGGCATACTTCATTACTG
>JAEZPG010000060.1 GCA_023413555.1 Bacillota bacterium
TCTCTATCACAGAACAAATATTGATAGTTTATCATGCTCTCCATATGTAATATAATATTAGGCAGGTATAACATTTTATAAGCTTTCAGCTAACAATTTGCAGGGAGAGGAAATTCTATGAATTTGACTTCACTTAACCATACAATAGCACTAATTGGCCGCCTTTTTGACCTAAAGCGCAGTACAGTTCCATTTGTGAAAACCGAGCCGCAAAAACCGCAATGTTCAATAACTCCCATTGAACAGCCTTTTGAAAGAGCAATACCGGAGTCGCAGAATATTCCTTCAAACAGAATAAAGGATTTCTTGCAGGCTCTTGTTAGTGACGATTCTCTTAATATGCATAATATAATGATACTTCGCAATGGCAAGGTCTTATGTGAAACAAGCTTTGGCGCAAACGACATGAAAATATGGAAGAGCACCTTTTCTGCCTGCAAGAGCATAACCTCCCTTGCGATCGGCATGCTTGCCGATGAGGGCAAGCTGGATCTCGACGAGAAGATAGTAAATATATTTGCTTTGCAAACAACGCCAATATTACGAAAAAAATTGGCCAATCTGACTGTCCGCAACCTACTGACTATGACGAGCGGGATTGTATTCAATGAAGCTATTTCCATGACGGAGTCAGATTGGGTTAAATGCTTCCTTAATTCAACGATACTTGGCGAAATAGGTAAAAACTTTAATTATAACAGCCTGAATACTTATATGCTCTCTGCAATTGTCCGGCAGATCACCGGCGAGGGTTTGACTGAATACCTTGAAAACAGGCTCTTCAAGCCTCTCGGCATAACAAATTACTTCTGGGAGAAATGTCAGAAGGGCATTGAAAAAGGCGGCTGGGGCCTGTACATCAGGATGGAGGACATGGCCAAGATCGGCCAGCTGGTACTTCAGAAAGGCAAATGGAACGGGCAGCAGCTGATCTCGGAGGAATACATAGTCGAGGCAACAAAGCCCCATATGGACACACCGGCAGGTTACGGCGATTTTAATTATGGCTATCAGATCTGGGTCGGCAGGAAGCTCAATACATTTTTATTCAATGGCATGTTCGGTCAGAACGTGCTTTGCTTCAGGGATAACGGGATCATAGTCGTAACAAATGCCGGGAATGACGAGATGTTCCAGCAAAGCAACTATTTCAAGCTTGTGCAGCAATATTTTTCAGAATCCTTTAACAAGGATCTGAAGCCTGACCCCAACGCTTGTGAGGAATTATCCGATTTTCTGAAAACACTGAATACCCCAGCTGTATTAAGGCCTCGAAAGCTCTCCGGCCTGATGAGATTAACAGGTAAAGTACTTCCTCTTCCTTCGGAGTGCTTTAAGCTGAATGGCAAAGTATATATCACCAAAGATGAGAATGCAGGCTCTACAGGTCTTCTTCCCAATGTCCTGCAGTCCATCCAGAATAACTATACACAAGGAGTCCATTCCATATCCTTTGAAATCAAAGATGAAAGGTTCTATCTGGAATATAAGGAAAAGGACGAAAGCTACCGGTTCGAAGTAGGTTTCGATAAAAACACCGTGTCGGATATCTCCTTCCACGGTGAACAATACAGAATAAGTATAGGTGCCAGGTTTACCAATGATGAGGATGACAGGCTTGTACTCAAGATAGAGCTGTTATTCCTGGAAACCTTCAGTACAAGGACCCTGAAGCTGTTCTTCCAGGGTGACAATATGACCCTTCGCCAATTGGAGCGTCCCGGAAAGGAATTTGTGATACAGTACCTGACTGATATCAAGTATGAACTTGAAGATAAGCCCGTTTTCGGTACGGCAATAAACAGGTTCGGCACTGATTACCTGAACTACAAGATTGAACGCCTGTTTTCTCCTGAAATTATTTTTGAACAGGAACCTGATAATAAATGATATATTATCACATTATTTCAAACTTCCGAATTTGTTCAGCGGCCATAGTCTGAATACGGCTCTGCCTTCGATCTGCCTGCGGTCGATCACGCCGAAGGTCCTGCTGTCCTTGCTGACCTCCCGGTTATCTCCGAGTACGAGGAATTCTCCATCCTTCACCTTTACCGGAAAGGGCTGCTCCCTTTGATATGTCAGGCCCTTGGCATACGGCTCCGAAAGCTCCTCCCCGTTCAGGTACACCTTTCCGTCCTTTATGTCCACCTCATCGCCTGCCGTTGCTATGACTCTCTTCACAAGCCTGATATTTGTCTTGCTCTCAACAGGCTTGAAAATCTCACTTACATCGGTCAGGTAAACCTTGATCCTGTCAAAATAATTCTCAGGGTATTTGTCCTCCAGGAAGACTATAATATCTCCCCGTGATGGTTCTCCAAAGACATAGCTCAGTTTTTCAACGAAAAGGTGCTGGCCTTCCAGCAGCGTATCCTTCATCGAAGTCTGTCTGACCTGTGTTGTAGCAAATACTACTGTATTCAATACAGACACTATCAGAAACGCCGCGGCGAAAACCACGATCCACTCCCATATCTCTCTGAGCACTGCTTTTGCAGACATATCAACACCCCTTATGAATATTTTGACCAAATTCCAATAAAAAGGCGGGTCTTCTGTCGCCAGAACCCACCTTTCATAATATTTCTTTAAAAACCCGTATGGATCTATTCGTCGGAATCGTCGTCACAATCCTGACATTCTCCGCAGTCACAGCTCCATTCGATCTCGATTTCCTTATTGCAGTGAGGACAAAGAACCGTATCCTTTTTCATAAAGGCGTCATGGAGATTTACTGTCTCTCCGCAGTGAGGACAGTCAAACTCGGCAAAAACCTCTTCCTCGTCATCATCCTCGTCTTCTTCCTCATCATCTTCGTCTTCTTCGTCATCACATTCTTCATCATCAAGATCATATATAAGGCTCTCGATCTCAGCCAGGTCCTCATCCATCTCATCCACCTGTTCGCTGAGCTCTTCCTGGACCTCTTCGATATCGTCAACTGCCAGGGCAACATCGTCCAGCACTTCAAGGATCGCCTTGAAAAGCTTGCCCTCATTAGTGTCGTAATCCAGCCTCATTCCTTCAGCCAGTCCCTTGATATATGCTACCTTTTCCTTTAAATAATTCATAATTACCTCCATAATAATACAAACACGATATAATGCTTTAAATAATATTCCCGCCGGATATCACATTATACAATTTGCGGTCATGCCCTTTCCAGATAATCGCCGGTCCTGGTGTCGATCCTTATGATGTCTCCCTGGTTAATAAACAGGGGAACCTTGACTATCGCACCTGTCTCAAGCGTTGCAGGCTTCGTTGCTCCGGTTGCAGTATCGCCCTTGAAGCCGGGTTCGGTTTCGATGATCTCAAGCTCCACAAATGTCGGAGGCTCTATTCCGAATACGTTTCCCTTGAATGAAAGTATCTTTACCACCATGTTCTCCTTGACAAACTTGAAGGTATCTCCGATGGTAGCCTTGCTTATCGGCTGCTGCTCAAATGTCTCCGTATCCATAAAATAGAAAAGATCGCCGTCATTGTACAAATACTGCATGTCCTTTCTCTCAATGTGTGCC
>JAEZPG010000065.1 GCA_023413555.1 Bacillota bacterium
TGTAAAACCAAACTGAATGTAGGAGGGAACAGCGATGTATAATCTAAGTAACCAAAGCATTCAATCTTCGGAGGCCGCAGAAGGCAGTAATGTTGGAGATGAGCCAATCGACAGGTAAGGCCTAAAGGATCCTGAATCCTTTAGGCCAGTAGGGTTTTTACAACAAGAAGGACCTGCTTATCTTTCATATGCTGTATGAGAGTAAGCAGGTTCTTTCTCTGTGTGATCAAAATAGTAATAATAAAGCACAAATTAGCAAATACTATTAATGGAGAACTTAAAAACGAGAAAAGCTTGGATTTAAATAACATTTATACTATATGGTGAAAGGATGTGTCATTATGGAACAAAAAAATTTAGAAAAAGAGAATATAAAACACATTAATAATGCCTCTAGAAATGGTGGCTCCAGCCAACAGGATAGCTATTCAAATCAACATGGTGCAGATCAATACGGTTCTGTAGAACCACTTCCAGAATCCTCAAGACCAAGGCGTGACGGCCCTGGAGGAGAAGACAACGAATAGGGCTTTCTTTAGCAAAGGAACAGAATCAACACAAATCATCTTGTGTTGATTCTGCCCCTTACATATAGTCATTTCTATACATTACCAACATATACTCGGTTCAAGTGTTTCTTTGCTTCTTTCTGTAATTCATAAAGTAAATCTATGTCAGTCGGCTCTTTCTCTTTCATATGCCTTCTAGGGAAGAACCTCGTTAGATGAAGTGGCATGTCCGGGTCTATCGTGGCTAACCAGGCAGCTAGTTCATTGATTTCCTCTTTTGTGTCATTTTCTTCGGGGACAATCAGAGTTGTGATTTCTACATGTGCACTTTTTACCGCCAAGACAATAAAATCCTTTACATAATCTAAACTTCCACCTAATTTATCATAGTATTTCTTTGTAAATCCTTTCAAATCAATATTGTAAGCATCAATGTAAGGAAGTATCTCCTCAGCTGCCTCCTTAGAGATGGAACCATTAGTCACCACCACATTCTTCATACCATACTCATGAACCAACTTTGCAGTATCTCTCACAAATTCATAACCAATCAAAGGCTCATTATAGGTAAATGCAATACCGATATTACCTCTATTTCTAGCATTATAAGCTTCTTTCGCCAGCTCCTTTGGAGATACCCATAAAGTTTCTACTTCTTCCCTGCCAGCTATGGCAATAGCATCATTCTGACAGAAGGGACAATTTAAGTTACAGCCAAAGCTACCTACAGATAAGATGAGACTTCCAGGGTAAAAGCAGGCCAATGGCTTCTTCTCAATGGGGTCTAGCCCAAGGCTTGTAATATAACCATAATTAAGGTCGATACTCTTCCCATTTTCATTCTTCCTAGCTCTACAACGTCCAATCTGTCCTTCTTTTAAATTACAGTGATGCATACAAACCTGACATACTATCTGCTTATCTTCCATTCTACACCACCTATTTCATTAAAATTACTCTCAATAATGTCGAACTACTTCAAATCGCTCTAGGCTTACTGCTTCCTTCTCCGATATCTGAGCCTTCTGCTTTGCAATTCTAATCTGCTCCTCTACCGTATCAATGCCTTCTAGATTCGGTAACAGTAAGCCTCTTTTGGAGCTCTTTGATACGATTACACCATATTTTTTTACATCCAACTCTTTTGGAGATGCTATGCTTTCAATCTCTCCTAGTACATCCACACTATATTCCAGATATTCCATTTCCTCCTGTTCTACAGGGTCAAATCTAGGGTCTCTAGTTGCCGCACTTATAGCATTCTCTATTATTTCCTCAGCCAGTGTCTGTTTCGTTGGTACAATGGTTCCAATGCATCCACGAAGCACTCCCTCTTTCTTCAAAGAGACAAAGCACCCAGCTCTCCTACTTAGTAACTCTTGTGGTAGGTCGTTCGATACTGGAATTATTTGACCAGTTCGGATATAATCCTCCAAAGATTTTCTTGCAAGCTTAACGTAGATATCCTCTTTATTCTTCCTCTCAGCTAGTTTTCTTTTCTTTACTTCCATTACCCTGTCTAAAATACTTTTCTCCTCATTGTAACAGGTTGGATGAAAGGATACCACTCCGTAACCTACTCCAAATGGTCCTTCATAGGATAATTGCTTGGCCTGAACCTCTACACCATCCAATACACCTGCCATCATACAGAAGGAACGGTGTCCACACTCACCAGCTAGTTCACAGAATTCCTCCTTCATAAGAAGTAAATTCATAAAATCACCACAAGATGCATACTCCATGATTTTCTTATCATACTCAGGGCCTTCCTTCTTATACCCATATGGCCCATCCTCCTTTAAGCGATGGGATAGATCACCACTGGCGATAAAAATAGTCTTTCTGTCTAACTCAGTAGCTACTCTTTGAATGACTTGCCCCATTCGATAATGCTTTTCAAAAGATAACCCAGATAAGCCAATTCGGACAATCTTTCCCGGAAACTTTCCACCATAGGCCTCTTGGATAAAATACAGAGGAACCATGGTCCCATGATCAAGGTCCGAATCCCTTTCTCCTAAGTAGCCTGCAGGAATATCATTCTGCTCTGACAGGGTAGTTATTCGGTCGGCAAACTCCTGATCATAGCCTACTTGAAAAGACACCTGCGGTGCCCTAAAATTAGAGAAATCTCCCTTCGCCCATGAACCAGGGGATATATGAAAATAATCGGCGTACATGATACTATGGGGTGAAACAATCACTATGGTATCCGGATTCTCCTGTCTAATCTCCTCTGCCACCAACTTGTAGCTATCGATGGTAGCTTGTATACCTTTTTCCTGCCCATTTCCTATCTCGGGAATAATAAGGGGCGGATGAGGAACCATATAAGTTGCTAATAGTTTCATTGAAAATAACCTCCTTTATCATGGAATATCCTTCTTAGTTACTCTTAATCTTATTTTTAAAAGCTCAGTGCATCCCAATATCTATGATTCGTCATATTACACCGTTCCAAATACAGGCTCTATATAATCTTTAATCAGTTTGAGCCTATCCTTGGCATTTGGGAGGTAGCTACAGGCAATGGCGATGATCAGATGCTTCTTCTCGTTGACATAGATAATATTCCCTCCATCTCCCATAGCTGCATAGACACCTTCCTTCCCATCAATAATCCACCATAGATACCCATAGGATAGTTTCCACTCCTTACATCTACTTTGCTCCCTTGTACTCTCTTCAACCCACTCAGTAGGTATGATTTGTTTTCCGTTCCATATACCTTTATCTAAGTATAATTGGCCGATTTTAGCCATATCTGTTGGAGCTAGAGTAAGGCCCCAACCTGCCATATTTATTCCATCCGCATCTACTACCCAGCCACTGATCTCTCTATCCTTGAGGAAGGACAGATTCTCCGCTTTATCATGAAGTTTTACTTTCTCCCTCACCACTATTTCCAGTGGTGAGAATAGATTCTCAGTTGCAAAATCATGGATTGACTGTCCGATCGCCTTAGTAAGGATACCTGATAAGACATGAATCCCAACGATAGGAGAATACCTGAATTCACCTATTTTCCCCTTTCCTCCTAGCAAATCAAGCGCAAACTCTACCAAATGTTCAGACTCAAAAGCTTTCACATATGGCTCAGTCTTACACTTGTAAGGTGCTGTCATTGTTATCATATCCTTTATGGTAATTCTCTGAATGGAGGTTTCTACTTTAGGAATTTTATAATCTGGGAAATAGGTAAGGATTTTATCATCAATACTATTTATATACCCTTGATTTATGGCAATCCCAATTAAAGCAGACACAATACTTTTCGTCACGGATGTGATATGAATGGTGTTACTTGCAGTATACCCATTATAGTAGTTCTCATATACAGTCTGGCCATTCTTACGAACCACGATTCCAGCCGTATTACCATAACTTCCAATTATCACTTTTTCCATCTGTGTTTTTAGGTTCATAACAGATACCTCCCTGTCTTGGAATTCGGATTGTCTCTAAGTTCCTTAGGTGTTCCTTTGGCAATTACCTCACCGCCCTTATCTCCACCTTCCGGTCCGAGTTCTATGATATAGTCACAGTTTCTTAAGACCTCTACATTGTGTTCAATGACAATCACTGAATTACCAGCAGCAATCAACTGTTCTAATAGCTTTAGTAGTAATGTAGTATCATACAGGCTAAGTCCGGTTGTGGGTTCATCTAACACATAGAGCATATTTTTCCCGTGAGGCTTACCAAGAGCTTTGGTAAGCTTCACCCTCTGGGCTTCTCCACCACTTAAAGAAGAGGTAGGCTGGCCAAGAGTCAAATACCCCATGCCCATCTGTTCTAGAATATGGAGGGGCTTTGCAATACTACTCTGCTCTGCAAAAAAGGTGGCAGCTTCTGCAATGCTCATCTGTAATACCTCTACAATTGTCTTTCCTTTATAACGTACCATAAGACTCAGTTCCTGAAACCGTTTGCCGTGACAGGTCGGACACTGCTTATCCACGGTAAAATCAGCAGTCAGAAAGATTCTGTCATAGCCGCTACCTCCACAGTCTGGGCAGGCCCCTTTGGAATGAAAGGAAAAATATCCGGCATTCATCTCTCTTCTTCTTGCTTCCTCCTGCCCAGCAAATAATTCTCTGATTTTATCCCAGATTCCAATATAAGAGGCAGGAGTAGAGCCGGAACTTCTTCCGATAGGCTCTTGCGAGATCTTTACAAAACCATTAATCCTCTCTGCTCCTTCTAACCCATTGGCGCGGTTATACTTTTTTGCACTGGCAAGTCTTTTTAGTAGTGTCTCTTCAATGAGGGAACTCTTTCCACTTCCGGACAATCCTGCAATTCCAACCATCCTATGAAGTGGAATCCTCACTGTAAGATCTTTTAAGCAATGGATTTTGGCATGCTCTAAGGTGATGTAGTCCTCCATATCCATGTTATGTAATCTATGCTTACCTTGAAGTGTTCTATCTTTTTCAGATAGATAGTGACTAAGCAGTGTGCCGGAATTCTTATAGTCTTCATAATTTCCTTCATATACTACCGTTCCTCCTTCTACACCTGCACCTGGTCCAATCTCTATGATATAATCGGCCTCTCCTATCATCTCTTTATCATGCTCTACCACAATCACTGTATTACCCATATCCCTTAATTGCTTCATTGCTTTTATCATGTACTGTTTTTCCGAGGGGTGTAATCCTGCCATAGGCTCATCAAAGACATAGATGAGAGAATCCAGTCCTGACTTTAGGTGGAGATGAAGAAAGATACGCTGAACCTCGCCTCCACTTAAAGAAGACATCTCACGGTAAGGAGTCAGATGTCCCAGGCGAAACTGAATCAGAGGAATTAACTCATTTTTCAGATTCTTTACTATATTTTTACCAAATTGAGATAATTCCTCCTTTGGTATCTCTTCTATAAAGAAAAGAAGACCTGCTAGTGTCATCCTTCCCAGCTCACCAATTCGCCTTCCATGAAGCAGAACTTCACTGGCCTCCTTGCTGACCCTTTCCCCATGACAAACCGGGCAAGTAGTCTTTACATAGACTTCCTCTACATCCTCACCTTTCTCAAAGGCATTTCTAAGTATTCGTTCGATGCAGTAGCTCTGTTTCCCATTTTCATAAGTTCCGTACACCACTTCTTCTCGAACATCCTCTGGTAGACGAAAGAATGAAGTGTCAAAATAGTTCTCATATCTACGTCTAAGAATTCTTAAGAACCCTGCCGTTACCTTCAGGCACTCAAAGACTTCCAATAAGGTTGTGGCTTCATCTGGAACAAGCTTATGTACATCGATATCGTAATAGGCGCCTCTCCCCTGGCAGTGAATACACATGCCATCGGCAGTGGTATAGAGAAAGGAACCTGGAGAAAGATGCTCCCTATCCTCATCTGATACTACTCCATCACTGGCATAAAGTAACGCCAACTGGTTTAAAATTGCAAGCTTAGAGCCCACAGTGGATCGTGGGTTACTTTGTCTGATAGTATTCTGAGAGACTGCCACTGTTGGACCTAGTCCTTCTATCCGGTCAAAACGGTCCTCGTTATCCAATCCTGTCAGTATACCAATGGAACGCAGATATTGATTCTTTCCTTCTTCAAATAGAAGATCAAAGGCCAAACTGGATTTACCTGAACCACTAATTCCGGTTATAGCAACCAGTTTATGCTTTGGTATGGTTAAGTTAATATGTTTTAGATTATGAATTCGTGCTCCTTGAATCTTGATTTCTTCCATATGCTCACCTCTGATTTGTAATCGTCCACAATTGGACTACTACAGCATGCTAGAACGATATGGGCTCAATAGGAACATAGATATCCACCGCATCAATATAGTCTTCGCCATCTTTGGGGCTGTTATGATACACTTCAAAGGGATAGGAATTTCTTGGCATGTAGCCACTACAGGTAAGCCACTCCTGATACATATAGTTCCAGGCATCACTGTACTGTTCCTTTTGAATACGAAAATTACCTACGGCGTACAAGCCACCTTCTAATTCCAATTTTCCCAAGACACCATCCTCCTGAATCTTTAGATGCGCTGGAACAGACAAACACAAACTGGTGCGAAACTGGCTCTCCTCCCCAAATTCTGGGTTGTCATGATAGATTGCTAATACCCAGTTCTGTCCGTCCACAAGAAGCTTCTGGCTCATAGCGTGGGCAAATAGTGTCTCTACCAACTTTCCAAACTCTTTTTCTAATGTCTCATAGGTACCGGTATGCCTGACATAAGCCACTTGTATTGTCTTTTGTTCTGTAATGGTAATCTGACCCGTCACGGGAAACCGATTGCCCATTCGTTCTTTCTTTGCTGTTCTCTTATTGTATTCAGATAATAAAAAAGAATCTTTGCAATTCTTGCTATATTCCTTCCGATACTCCCGTGGAGTGATACCATAATAATTCTTAAAAGCTCTGGAAAATCCTGCAGAATCCGTAAATCCAAGCTCATAGGTAATGTCCGTCATATTCTTATCTCTCCGATGTGCCAACAAAAAAAGGGCATTCTCCATCCGAATTCGGTTTACATAATGGGCCAAAGGCTCATGTAAAATACTCTGAAAGATACGGCTAAAATGATATTTGGAAAATCCTGCAACATTCGAAAGTTCCTCAATAGTCAAGGGTTGTCCAAGATGCTTCTCAATATAATCCTGTACTTTATGTATTCTTTGTATATACTCTTCCCTATCTTCCTGATTTGACATCATTTTCCTCCTGTTACAGATAGTCTTATCATAATTATAAAATAATATTATTTTTTGCGATTGTACATAATACAAGTATACAACATTATAAAGGAGTATACATTATGAAAAAGACATTAAAAAAACTGGTTCTCACTCTCTTACTTGTATCTCTTATACTTCCCGGACTTTCCGTAAGAGCAGCTCATGGAGATAAAACTCACCACAAACCTACAGGTAACATTTTTAAAGAACAGGAAAGATTATGGGTTGACCATGTTTCTTGGACCAGAAGCTATATCATCAGTGCCATTGCTGGATTGAAAGATCAAGACGATGTCTTGCAGCGACTACTTAAAAATCAGGAAGATATCGGTAATTCTATCAAACCTTTTTATGGTGAAGAAGCCGGTAAAAAGTTGACTAACCTTCTAAAGGAACACATTAGTTTAGCTGGAAAGGTTCTTAAGGCTGCTAAAGCCAATGACAAACAGGAATTGGATAAATACAATAAGCTCTGGTATGAAAATGCTGATAAGATCGCTGAATTCCTAAGTGCGACAAATCCTAATTACTCACAAAAAAAATTAAAGAATATGCTATACACACATTTAAAACTCCTTACAGATCAAGTCGTAGCACGATTAGGGAACGATTGGAAAGCTGATATTAATGCCTTTGACAAAGGAGAGACCAATATGATCCATTTTGCAGACATTCTTGCAGCTGGTATTATGAAACAATTGCATGACAAATGCAGATAATTGGAGGATACACAATGGCTTCTTATGTTTCCCCTACTCTTCAACCTAAATTTGAAACTCTGTCCATTGATTTAAAGAATAAGATTCTCGAACACGATGTTCAACTGAATACCATTTATGACTTAATCCATGTGTTGGAACAGATTGTGGAAGAGGAGGCCAAGCAGTAATAAATCATCTTGTCCACTTACTTTCTAACGCTCCTGATTTACAAGTCTTTACACATGAAAAACAATTTGTGCATTCACTTTGATCAAATGCTTCATTAATTACCTTGTTGCATACATCCTGATTGATTAAGCATACGCGATTACATTGCCTACATTTTACACATTTATCTGCATCTGTAACAATTGTAAATGATGGAATTCTTAATCGTTTCCCACATTTTATTCCCGTTAACATCCAAGGTGAGAACGGGCATACATAATGCGCTACTTGACTCTTACCTATGGTTATACTTAGTATCCCTGATATCCAAAATAACAAGTAATAAATGACTACCAGTGGATCGGTATAAATAGTTGCAACATCAAACCACTTCAGCTGATTACCTAATAAGCTTACTAGTATATACCCAAATCCAAAAAACCATAGAAGCAACATGATATATTTGAGTTTTTTGGGGTAGCTCATACTCATAATATCTTTTGAGTTTGCTTTATTACTAATTATTTCAAAGATGCCTGATATAGCACAGCTGTGAGAACAATGTGCTCTTTTAAAGAAGAATGATGATAAACAAACTAATGTCCATATACACAGTTCAATTACTACTAACGTATGAACGAAATAAGAATCTATAAATTTTAAGAATGGGACAAATAAGCATGCTAACATATTAAATATGATCAACGGAAATGTAATTACTGTTATCATATATAAACTACCTTTTCTCATCTCTTTTTCCTCCAGATTTCCTTTTATTCTTGTTTCTTGAACATGATAATAATATAATTACTTCAAGAAACTAGCAATAACCTTGGCTTAAGTGCTACAATTATTTATTATCTGTAGCAGATTAGGAGTTAGTATGAATAAAGGAAATTCGAAGATTGCTTTACAGTCAAGAAAATGGCTTATGGATGCTTTACTTGATTTGATGAATCGCTATGAGTATGATGACATTACCATTTCTCAAATATGTAGAAAGGCTGATTTATCAAGGCGTACTTTTTATCGCCTCTATCACTGTAAAGAAGACATGTTAATAGAGAAATGTACATTACTAATGGCTGAATATCGCGATCTTTTACACAGGGATTCGCCAATCAGTTATATTGATATGGCTACCTCATATTTTGAGTTTTGCTATCTTCATAAAGATTTTTTTATTCAGCTTAAGAAAAGTAACTTGCTATCTAAAATATTCTTTGTGATAGAAGAATCCTTTCCAGAACTTTGTGGCTCCTTACAGCGAAGTGATAATTCCATCTGCCAGTCAAAAGCGTTACGCTATATTAATTCCTATAGTATTGGCGGGCTAAATAATATGTTATTACAGTGGATTCGACAAGATATGGATGCTACTCCTAAAGAATTGTTAGCAGCATTAACTGAATTTCTACACTCTGTGAATGCTGAAATATGAGGTGATAAAAAGGTTCTCACTCCCCAGTGAATTCTAACCTCATATCATACCATATGGCACTACCATGTGTGGAAGAAGAGATTCCCTCGTTTACAAAGCCAAATTTCTCATAATAATGAACCAATCTATCCTTACAGGTAAGCACCAGACCTTTGCGATTAAGTTCTTTCGTTTCCGCTATCACTTGATTGAGAATTGCTTGTGCCACACCTCTGTTACGATATTCAGGACGAGTACTGACACTAAAAATCATCTGCCAATTACCATCCTCCTGATGTAAAGAAGCATCTTCAAACATCTCATCACGAAGTATGGGTTCATTGGTAGACATACCATTCACATAAGCAATAATTTTGCCTTCATCCTCCATCACCCAAAAATGGTCAGGATATACTATAAGTCTGTTCTTAATACTTTCCTTACTTGCTGCTTCTTCTACTGGGAAACATAATAATTCAATCTCTGCTAATTCATTCAAATCTTCTATCTTTGCTTTTCTAATATTCATTGTATCTCTCCTTTTGAATCAGTTTAACGATTTTACCAGTTCTCATACATTTACACCTTAGATAAATACATGCGTCCCCAGTCACACATGGCATTTAGTACCGGAATGATACTTTTCCCAAATTCTGTTAAACTATATTCTGTTTTAGGAGGTACAATGGGATATACCACTCGTATAATCAGTCCATCTTCTTCCATTTCTCGAAGCTGCTGCGTTAACATTTTAGGTGTTATGGGAGATAGAAAGCGTTGTAGCTCATTGTAACGACATACATTATCTTCCATTAACTTCCATAAGATAAGAGCTTTATATTTGCCACCAATTAGGTTTATTGTGGCATCAATAGGACATTTGTAGGTATTTGAACGACTCATATAAACTCCTTCCTATCATTTAGGGTAGTATGTAACATAAAAGTGCGTACTTGTTTTAAAGTACGATACTAATATAATTATATCATACTATTTAAATATTAAATATGAAAAGAGGAATATTATGAAGTTTATTGAGTTGGCAAAAAAAAGATATTCTGTACGTTCTTATTCACGTAAGAAAATTGAAGATGAAAAATTACAATTAATTCTAGAGGCAGGTCGGGTAGCTCCTACTGCCTGTAACAATCAGCCACAGAGGGTATTGGTGATACAATCCGAGGAAGGACTTGCAAAGATTGCTGAAACTGCACCGTCAAAAATGTTTGACGCTCCTTGTGTGATAGTTGTTTTTGCAGATCGAAGTGAAACATGGATACGTCCCTATGATGGTATGAATTCTGCGGACATTGATGCAAGTATTGTGACCGATCATATGATGTTACAAGCAACAGAACTGGGAATTAGCTCAGTTTGGATTTGTGGTTTTAATTCTGAAAAGATTAAGGAGATATTTAATCTACCGGAAGGTATTGAACCTATTAACATTTTAGCACTTGGTTATACAGAGGAAACACCACAAAGTAGTGAAAGACATGCTACCAGACGAAAAAAATTGAGTGAAACTGTTTTTTACGAAACAATAAGCTAAAGTACTCCATATTTTACTATCAGACAGTACATCCCAATATAACGATTGCTTACAAAGTAAAAAATTGGTACAATTCAATCAGGTAAAAAAAACCAATAAACTGATATTTGTAAGGAGCGTAATATGATGCATGCGTTAGATTTAGTGAACACGGCGAGAAAGCTTGGTTTCGCACGCTTGAAAGACCGTTATCCTTGGGCTAAGGCTATTGTTATTTGCTCATTTTGGTATGGAAGATATCGTATTCCCCATGAATTATAGGAATGTATTGCAAAATATTATTTAACAGATGGAAGAAGAAATACGGAATCACAAGGCTATAAGACAAGTGTTGCGTTTGAAAATCATCTTAAAGATTGCGGTTTTCAAACAGCAACCAACAGAGATTTTGGTATTACAGCACTGAGATGGGCAGCTATGCAGGCTGGAATTGGGATCGTTCGAAAAAATAATTTCTTTTATACGGAAAGAGGCTCTTGTCAATATTTGGAAACATATTTGATTGATGTGCCACTAAAACATATTGTAGAGAGTTCTATCAGTCCTTGTGAGGAGAATTGCAATTTATGTATAAAAGCCTGTCCGACAAACTCACTGGCAGCACCCTATATGATGTGCAAAAATACGTGCGTTTCCTTTTTGACAACACTCGATAGCAGGGATTTAAGAAATGAGCCTTTGCAGGACAAATTAGGAAAATGGATTTTTGGTTGCGATGCCTGCCAGGATGCTTGCCCATATAATATAAATTCATGGGAGAATGAAGAAGAATTTCCCGGACTTGAAGAATGGAGCAAAGACTTAACCTATGAAAGAATTGTTCTTTCCGATTATAGTTGGCTTGAATCAGTCATGCATGATAAGCAGGGGCACTTTGTAAGCGCCCTCTGCTTGAGATACGTATGAAACATCCACTACTATATGCTATATACGTTTTCATTCGCTTCATCCACAATACGCATCATTCCCCACATTCCTTGTTCCATGTCCCAAGTAATATTATTGGATTGATACATATAATCTCCATGTTGTTCCTCTACATATTCACTATAATCCAGTAACTTCCGCTCAAAAGTATTCCCTACCGTTAAGGCTGTAGTCACTCCTTTAAGTCGATTCGATAAATAGTTACTATCCTTAAAAGCAAGATTATTGTGAATTCCAAAGGAGGTGGCACGAGACCGATCTCCCGGCATAATAACCTTTATAACCTTAGGATCCCCACTTCTAGCATAGAATACTGGGGTCAATGGATCACCTTTACGTTCAGGGAGGGATGCAAAAACTTCACTGATCACATTGTTTCGTCTTAGTCGATTGTAAAATGGCTCCGACCTCAGATTATAGCCTTTCATGCCCTGGTCCTCCGTATCAAACATCTCTGCCGTTGGTTCTACTGCCGGTTCAAAATACATTCTTGGTAACAGACGTCCTTTTTTATCTTCCAGATATATTCCATTGTGTGGAAGTAGCGTAAACTGTCGATACCCTGGCTGATACGTATTATTAATAATTAACTGGTCACCTATACGGGATGGTTTCCCGGTAAAATTATCTCTTGCGATAGACCCTGGAGCAACACAATTTACAGCTCCGAAGGCTCCATGCTTACGATGATTCATGGTATCCACTAAGTCAATTAACAACCCTTGCTTCACATCCTCAGTATATACCCATTGATAGACGATTGTCTCTCCTGGTCCCACGGTCTGATCTGGATTATACCCTACAGTAACTCCATCTGATACTCTGACATCATAGATTGCTTCCTGACTATGCAACCCAATTCTAGGGCTATATGGCCATGGTTTTTGTATCGGAACTTCTGGAAATTGCGGTATATCAAGATGCTTAGGCAACAAATTGGTTAACTTAATCTCTAGGCCTTCCCCAGCATTCATAGTAAGAATGAATGGTTTTGGATTTATTTCTCCACTTAACACTTTACCTACATCCTTATATAGTACATAGGTGATACCATAGGGATCATGGTCTAAGAACTTGTTATAGATTATATTGGTATGAATCGCTGCCACATGTACTTTTCTTATCTTCATACCATCTTTAAATGGACTTTCTTGTACTTCTATTTTCTTTGACTGAACTCCACTTTTACTTGCTTTTTTGCATTTTATCTTTTCCAATCCAGGCCTATCGCCTAGCTTACAGAGGGATTTTTTACAACTTCCGTGGACTCTCATCATTCCCCATACACCTAGCCATAAATCATCCATTCCACCAGAATAGTAAAGCACATCAAAGTCTTTCTGTGTCTTATTATGATTGGTTCCTTCCAGTGAAAACTGCATGGTAAATGCTTCTGATATACCGATATGCTGCTCCTGAACTTCTTTGGAATTCACATTCTTATATTCTTTACGCCATTTATATCGATTAAAGTTAATTGCGTGAGATTCTTCATGGGAACCATCTATCAGACGTATTCTAACCGGATCTCCAACATATCCATCAAAAACCGGTGTCCACGGATCTCCATGAACATAAGAACTGAATACATAAGCCGGATCCCCACCTCGAATTTGGAATGGCGCTGATGCATAATTAAACGCCATGATACCAAAGTCCTCCATCATCCCCGGTACCTCTGGTGGATTTAAAGGCTTATTGCATCTATCATAAGCAGGTATCCAGTCTGCAACAGCCAGATTAAACTCTCTAAAGTCTGGTATAAATGGATTTCGAATGGCTAATTGGGTCCCTGCTGTTACCTTTTTACCGGTATGGCTATCAAGGAATTTGGAACCTTCTGGTTCAACAACCAGTGCAGCAAATAATCCATGTAATTGATTGCTAAGGGCAAATAAATGATCATGAAAGAAGCAGGCTCTTAATTCCATATCCGCATACCATCTAAATACAACGGTCTGATTATATGCTGCCCCGGTAAAATAGTTCCATCCTGTATTCGCCCCATCGCTAGATAAAACATCAAACTTCACTAAATGAACGTGAGTAGAAGCAAAAAAAGTTTCTGTTAATAATTGAAATGCATTAGGACCTAACTTTTTCGGTAATTTATTCGTAAAATGAATCTCTATATTTTCATAAGGAAGTGCATGTATAAATAATGGCTCTGGCTTTTTCTTTCCACATCTTACGGCTTCCTCATCTTCTTTTAAGACGTAGATTCTACCTTCTGGGTCATGCCAATTTGCCTCATTATACTGTACATCCAGCTGAATTGCTACGACATCATATCTACGGATCTTAGCACCTTTTTGTACAGGATTTACAAATAGAGCCCCTTCTTGGCAATGCTTCACCAAAGCATTCTTTTCCAAACAAGTGATAGGAAAATTCCTATCCCATCCAATTGGTGGTACAGGAGCACGTTCCCCTACCGTTCCAGGTATAAATAGGGGGAAACCAGGTTTCTTTGCGGTTGGAATTGGTGGTAAAGCTCGGTCAGGTAATGGAATTAAAGGTGTAATCTGTGTTCCATCAGGGTAACATCTACTACCATCCTCTAATACATCATGGATACGATGAATTCCCCACATACCCTCATCAAAATGAGGATAAAGGTGACAATGGTATACCACATCTCCATAGGCTTTTTGCAAGCTTCCTGCCCCGTAAGCAACATCAAAATCATATACTTCCCCAGGACCGATTGCGATAGAATCCAGATAGTCTGTTCCTGGGTCCTGCCTAATACTATTCCATTGTTGCAAATGCAAATGAAAGATGTGTGTTTCTTTCATTCCCGCACTAATAGCATACCAACGAATTGGGTCTCCTACATATGCTCTTGGAAGAATGGTAGGAGGTGGATCTCCAAATACCCAAGAATCGTGATGAACCTCTTCCCCATTACAGGACGGGCACACAATACCTTCTTCTATGAGATGAAGCCTGTTTCTCATAGGTTCTGATCGGTAATTGATGGAATGGGTCATTCCAATCATATTCATTGCCGGATCCCATGGTGGTTCCAAAAATCGGTTTTTTACCGGTACTTCATCATGGAATAAGGTTACATACTCCCTAAAATCAGGCAAAAAAGGATGATGAATATCCGCAAACACTCCACTATAAAGCTCACATCCAGTTTGAGAATCGCTCCATGTGCTTCCCGGTGCTTCTACAATGACTGCACCAAATAGACCATGGATATTACTTCCCATTTCAGAACTTAGTGGATTTCCTAAATCACTAAAGAAGAACCCACCCATATTTTTCGCCTCCCAACGATACACTCGTGTATCACCAGGTGCTACTGTGGAATTCTCATTGTATCCAACAAAGGCTCCATCTGAAGTTTGTATGAGTCCAGGTAAACCCCTAAGATGAATAGATGCCGGAAAACACAATTCATTGGTGAAGCTTATCTCTATGGTATCATACTGATTCACCCGAATTACCAAGGGCTGCACCAAATCGACATAAGTACCCGGACATTTCTTCACTCGCTCTTCCACTTCACTTTTGTACTTATTTAACACGTACATTAAACCATTGGGATCCACATCCCCATACTTGTTATAGACAATATTAAGCTTCATGGCAGTAACATCAAATTGTCTAATCATATTCATCCCTCCGTCTTCTACCAGACAGTAGGTATCTTACAACTGTCATTTTCAACATAAAATGCTGAAATGGAATCTTTCCTAATATGAAATACACAGTCTTTTAAGGGCAGGGGAACACCAAACTCTGCTTTCACACTTACCATATCTTTATGAGAAGACTTAATTACGCCTACCAAAAAAAATGGATACGACTCTGTCATAACAAGAATTCTTTGATTCGTTTTATATACTCTATCTTCCATAACAATTCCCCCTTAATAAATCGAAAATCTGGTTGCACGATTAAACTCCATAAACCAGGCTATTTGCTTGATTGGAATAGTTAATGGCGTTGGAAACTCGAATTCTGGCGCATTCTGCATCTTAATATTTACATGCGTGAAATATGCATTGTTTTTATCGATCTTAGTTAATCTGGCTACCATCAATGGTCTGAATGTTTGATTTAGTATAGATAACTGACTAGCTTGCAAAGAGATTAATAATTCCTTATCCAGATAGTATTCTAAAGAATCTGTAGTAATTTTTCTATTTACTTCCGGGGTATTAGTCATACTATTTTCAGAAATGTCAACATTCTTATCCTGGCTCATATTGTTGTCCTCCCGATTAATGTTCTTGCTCTACTAAGCTCTTCTCTATTCTAATTGATCCATCCTTTACTACCCCACCGAGACATATCCCCTCATCATACAATGGTGCGGAGTAAATAAAAAACTTAGCCCTCTGCTTACAGGTTGGAGTACTTGCATAAACCGCTAATTCTTTAGAACTCTCTGTCATTGGATCATCAAAATGAAAGATTGCTACCATCTTTTCCTCAGTTGGTCCATGAAAGCATTCTAGTTTTGTACTATTGAGAATCTGATTCCCTTGACTATCCTCCACTGTTAACTTTCCAAATACGTCAAAGAACTCTCTATAAATATGAATATAAAATTTATCATAACCCTCAGAATCATTCTCCATGGAATCCTTCACAATTCCATGGCCTATAACAAGAGTTTGCTTATACGGTATTCTAGGTACATCGCATACTTCTGGTGAACAAACTGGAGCAAATACGCCATCACAAAAATCTGTTTTCATCATTGAGGCCTTATCCTTTTTTTATATTTTATGCTCTAATTCTCTGTGTTGTGACATTATTCTTGCTCTTTTCATTTGTTGAGTATTAGCCTCTTATCGTAGCTTACAGTTCCAGCATGTGTAGATGTAAAGATTTCTCGTTTACCAAACCAAACTTCTCACAATAATGAACCAATCTATCTTTACAGGTAAAAATTTCACGAGAGAAAAGGAAGACTTTCCCAGACTTGATGAATTAAGCAAACACTTAACCTATGAAAATAGTTCTTTCCGAGTATGGTTGCTTGCTGTGGTATATTCCAGAAGAATAAAGTATGGAGATTCAAAACTAATACGCTAAATGCTATGCTGAATAATTACTCAGTGGAATATCTCCCCTCTCCTGTTGGAGGGGAGATTTGAGGGACTTATCATTACCTTTGAGACACTAGTCTTATCTTAATATAAAGCATTTTTCACATCCTTACGAACACCATGGATACGTAATCCTATCCCCGGAATCAAAATAGCCAGATTACACAAGACGACTGCTATGAATGCAGTCTTATGATAATACCACATTCGAATTCCGTCTTTGCTATATACAAACTGATTTAGGGAGCTAACCACCGAGATACTGATTACGCTTCCAAGAAGAAGCCCTAATCCATTCAGGATTAAGATCTCCGCAATTATTTTCTTGCATATACGGAAAGTACCCATTCCAATCCCTTGATAAATTAAGAACTCTTGCTTCCTCTTGTCATACATGCTGACAAACACTGCATTAATTGTAATCGCAAATACGATGGTAAGAATGGATATAATACTGTAGTATATCAAATTGATGATCTCAAAACTTTGTTCATAATTACTCACGCGGTCTTCATTCGTCATAAATTCTATCTTATCATAAGAGGCTGCTAGAGCATTGATTTTCGAGTAAAAATCTTTTTCTTTTTCTGCCTCTTTCCATGTAAGCAAATAACAACTGGAAGCAGACACATCATCTATTACAAAGTAGGCATTAAGCACATTTCTATCGTATGTCTTTACTTCAAATGGGCCCTTCCCCCAATAGGCTTTTATGTAATCTGTATCCCCTGCATGTAACATATCCCCATCTTTTACATTCAAAAAAGACGCTTCCCTCTTCGACAGTAATACGCTGTTTTCTGCTATGTATTCCTCCTCTGGAACCAAGTGCATCTTCTTATTAAATCGTTTAAAATCCTCCTTTGTAAAGCTATAGGCTGTATTGCCACTTATAAATCCAAGTATTGTCTTATAGTGATAGTGATTGGCGCCTGTCTGATAGATCTCTATGCTACCCTCAGACTGTAGCTCATGAAGGAGTGCTTTCAGCTGTTTTCCATCTGTATCACTGATTGTATTGTTGATAAAAACAAAATCTTTTATCTCTTTGGTGATTGCGAACGCCTCTTCACTTATGTTGGTTAAATACAAACCACCAACATAAGCAACAGATAACATACTTATCATAAAGATAATACATACTGCCTTAGCCCTATTATGAAGCAAGAAATATCTAGATGAAAATGGCTTCATTCTATCACCGATCCTTCCTGCTTACTTATCGCTCCATCCCATATTTCGATGATACGATCGGCGTCTTTTAATATGGAATGATCATGGGTAATAACCATTACAAGATGATTCTTTGCATATTCTTTTAGATAGTTCATCACATGAAAAGCATTTTCATGATCTAGGGAAGCAGTAGGTTCATCTGCAAATACAACTTCTGGTTCATTGATTAATGCTCTTGCAATGGCACAACGTTGGCGTTGACCACCGGAAAGCTGTTTCGGCTTTTTCTTCATTTCACTATCCTTGATGCGCATATAACTTAACAACTCTCCACCTTTTCGTCTTACAACATCTATTTTATCTTTTCCTGCAACGATCACATTATCTAGTGCGCTCATATAACCAATTAGAAAGTGGCGCTGGAATACAAAGCCAAATTCTTGTCTACGAAGATATTCCATCTCTCTTTTCGTAAGCTTTTCAAAGGCTTTCTCGTTATAGAGTATTTCACCAGACGTAGCTTTTTTCAAAGTAGAAAGACAATACATCAAAGATGATTTTCCACTTCCGGATGGTCCAACAATTCCAATCAGACCGGTGTCTGGCAAATCTAAAGAGACATCATTAATGGCACATACCTTTTCTTCCTTATCCATATCATAAATTAATGTTAAATGTTTTACTTGAAACATATTACCCTCCTTAAATATCATCCTCAATCTCATCAATAGTCGTTATATGACGCATTGCCTGATATACAGGAATTTGCAATACTCCAACTAATAAAATAGCATCACGCATCAATTGTTTCACGGTATCTGGAAGCCAATACTGATAGGAAATTCCCATTTGATTCATCTTTATACCACCAATGGTTACTATTAGAGCTATGCATAATAGTGACAATAGTATGCTTCCAATCATACAGATTCCAAACTCCCTAAGTGCCAGTAAGTAAATATCTCGCCTAGAATATCCTAGAGAACGGTACAGACACCACTCTTCGTAACGATATTTTACATGTAATTGATATACAAAATACAGCACAATTCCCATAATGAAGGTAATGACATAACACATGACAAGGAGTGGCTGTTCCATCTCTTCTTCAAGTTCTTCAACTCTTTTTTTCCCATTCACCATATCTGTAAGTATCATAATCTGTGCATTATTGCTAAAGGATGCCACCCAGCCTCGCTCAGAAAAAAAGGATTTCAAATCAGGAATCGTCTCCTGATCCAGAAAAAAAATAGCCCGTTCTTCCATTTTTTCTTCTGTTTCAATTCCAACTGCAAAATAGCTTTTACTTGACACAATTCCACACACCTTGATGGAGCTATCGGGGAGGATATCTCCCACCTTTACACCAACATTCTTAGCCATTCTTTCATTTAAAATAATATCTCCAGCAACTTCAGGATATCGTCCTTCCACCAGTTTTACATCAAGATAATCACAGATAAGTCTAGCCTTACTCTTACTTACCAATGGTGTATTATATTGATTATAACCTGTAAAACTTCGAACACGCATTCCATAGGTATAGCACTGTATCACATAATCAATTCGGTTATCCTTCTCTAATTCATCTGCAAATACAGAAAGTGCTCGATTCAACTCTATCCTCTTATCCTCTTCCGTTGCTTTGGAACTTTCCTCCCATAAGGACGTATCCATAGGCAATTTATCTGTATTTTGCACATATACACTTTGCATCTTTTGTGCATTACCGAGGTAGATTTCTTTGTCTGTATAATGCATGGGATTAATAAAAAAATATACCCCATATATTAGTGCAAAATATAGCCCAAAACTTATTACCAGAATCGCCGCTTGCTTCTTATTATTTCTTAAATAACGAAAAGCTTTTAGTTTTCCCACTTTTCTTGTTCCCTCCCATAATCTTATAATTTATGCACTAATGATACCTTCCTCTCTTACGCAAAACAAGTGACCACAGTCATGTTCTACTTTGGTCACTTATTGAAATATTCTTTAATAGAATTGCTAATTGTGTTCGATCATGTAGATCGAACTTATCATAGATGGAGGACATATAATTCTTCACCGTCCCTTCAGAAATGTATAACACCTCTGCAATTCTTGAATTCGTATACCCCTTTGCCACCATGACACACACTTCTAGCTCTCTTGAGGTTAAATCCCTAGGTAAAGAATCGTCTTTTTCACTTAGCTTGACATTCCTTTGATTAAATGACATAAGCTTTGATAAGACTTGTAGCACTTTGCTATCTAAAATGCTTTGTCCAGATAATACCTGATGAATGGCATGAATGATATTGTCTTCTTGACTATCTTTTAATAAATAACCATCTGCTCCATTCAAGATTGCATCCGAGATATAATGTTCATCATAAAAGGTAGTCAGTACCAGAACCTTCATCTCTGGATATGTATTTTTAAGAATAGGTATCAGTTCAATTCCACCCATTCCCTTCATATTTAAATCAACTAGGGCAATATCGGCAGTTATTGTCTTTAGTTTTCTTAATGCATCTGTTCCATCTTGTGCTACGCCAACCACCTTCATATTGCCTTTGATTTCAAGAATGATTTCCATACTATCCATCAATAATTCATCATCATCTATCAACATTACTTTGATCTGTTCCATTTTTATTCTCCTATCCAAATTAAAACAAAGGAAGGTTAAGCATGACAGTTAACCCATTCTCAGATTTAATATCAACCTTTCCACCATGCTCTAATACATATCTTTGAATCTTCTTAATGCCATATCCTCTCTCAATCCGTAATTGCTGCTCTTCTTCATTTAATTCCGAAAATCCCACTCCATTGTCTATTATTGATAATTTAATATTATTGGAATAACACTGCAACAACAAAAGAAAAGCTGTTGCTCTTCCATGTCGTATCCCATTACTGAGACACTCTGCCACTACGGAATGTAAAAATTCACAACACCTTTTATTGATGTCCTGTTCTGTCTCAATCTCATCTAAATTATGTGATACCTTTATCTCTGTGTCCATTGAAAACCGCTCTATTTCAGTCTTTAGAATCTGGCAGAAATCATGGATACTAATGATTTCCGTTTCCTGATCCATAAGACGTACCGCTCTCCTTATCTCTTCTAGAGCTGACCTCATACGCTGGGTAGAAGCCTCCAATTTATCCTCCCCACGCTGTGGCTCAATTTCTCTTATCGCTCGATAAGCCTGTAAAGAAACAATGGCAGAAGTTATTGTATGTCCTACCACATTATGTATATTTCGAGCTATGTTTTCTCGTTCTTCCAAACGTGCATTTTGATCAGCCAATTGATATTTGATTGCTAATTCTCTATTCAGATTCCTTACTTTTAATTCATTGAGGGCAGTAATCTGAAGTTGAATATTAAGTTCATTTTCTTTTTCCTGCATATGAACAAATAATTCTTCTATGTAATATAAGGCTACTGTAACCATAGCCACAAAAATCATATAAATCAGCAAGATAATAATTGTTTCCTGTCTTTCTGAATTGATGAACCACATGGTAATTAACCCTAATTGAGCTAATAAACATGCCACTTTTCTTTCCCCTTTAATTCGGGGATTTACTAATAGATAATACAAAATATTTCCTGCTAATAAACCGGTACACAATAGAAAAGTCCAAAGAACACCAATCTTTATGGTCAAACATACCTTATGCTCTCGTCTTCCTTCTACTGCTACGAAATCATAACACTGTAACCCAATCAGTATACCCACAAGAGCCAGTACCTCTGCTATCCTCACCATTGAATAGATTGGCATTAGAACAGATGCTATTATTAAAATAATCAGATGAGCATTCTCTAATATCCTATACCAATTTTTTTCTACACTTTCCAACTAATATCACTCCCTTCCTTGGGAACATAGCGATTTTCTTTCGTTTTCCCTATTTGTTTCAAATTCTACTTATTTACACATTTTTTTCTAGTCTAAATCATAAAAAATTATTTCACTTCATTTCGATTTCTTTTCTAAGCTTAAGTAAAGCAACATCCTTCTGTTTACACTCCAGCATAAGATTGCATTCTTCACATCCAGTCTGTTTTAAGGCTGTCACCATTCGTTCATAATCAGCGTACAGAATATACTCTGAGTGAGCGTGCTTTTTTGAATCACGATCACTGGATAAATGCATTTTAGGAATACGATAGGGACTTATAGACCAGGTTCTAACAGTTTTTGAAACTGCTTCTTCATAGCATAATTGACCTGGATTCCATTCATAGTGTTTATTATCAAAAACGATTGGTATTCCAATCTTCTCATATACTTTTAAGCATTGATCTACCGTAAAAGAAACATGGTCATTTTCAAGTACAAGATAGCTTCTAGCTGCCTCTCCTAGCTTCATATAATTCCGACAGAACTCATCTATTGCTTCCTCTACTGTCTCATAACCATTTTTCATTCCAAGATGAAGAGTGATATTGGGAATGAGCTTAAGCTCCATCTTCTCAAATGTTTCAGCGATTAAGTCTAAAGAGTGGATGGTTCGTACCACAACCTCTTCACGCAACGAATTAAGTACAAAATATTGAGATGGGTGGGTGGAAAGCTGGATGTGGTATTGATTCGCCACCTTTCCTGTAGCGATTAAATCTTGCCTTAATTCTTCAATTTTATAATACCCAAGATCTATTTGCGGTAGTAATTGTTCAGGAATACGATACGCTTCGATTCCTTCTTCATAGTTCAGTTGAAGTAAAGATTGTAAATCTAGTAAATTTTTTTGTGCTTTATCAAGTAAATATCCATGGTTATATTTCCTTGAGTTCTTATTAAGATAAGTCTTTGTAGAAGATCTACTACACTTAAGTTCTTTATGAAGCATAGAAACACAACAATAGCCAAGATGTATCCTCATTATAGTTTCCTTTCCATTATTTGTTAACTAACATCAGCTAACAGATATGTATGAAAGCAACTTGACGTAAGCCAAAGCAAGGGAGTTCACGCTACTTTGTCTTTAGTATTTCCTTATTAATTAACTTAATCCATACAATTACCACGAATGTATTTATTTTTACCACAAAATTATGTGCCTATGTTTTTAAGCTACAGTGTACCTACTACAAAAAACAGTACGTATACTATCTCTCTTGCAAATATCGAAATTAGATAAAATACTAATTTATTTGTATATTATCATAGAAAAACTCAAAAATACTGTTCCACCTAATACTTTTGGTTGGATCCTCATGATCATATCTAAGAACAGTTTGTTTTGGCTCTAGAAGAATAATATCTCCGTTTACAGCTTGTCCAATGACATTACAGGCAAGCAACTGTGGCATCTCCTCAAGCAAGTCCTCCTCTTTCTCGATTTCCTTAAGAAATTCGTTTGTTTCAATTCCCACGTTTTCAAAAGCATAATATTCTATTTCATCAGAGATATAAGCTCCGTTTGAAATCCGATAATAAGGGACCATACATTCCAGTGCTGTACCAAGCAAGCTTTCCATTACTGACCTTTTTAGAGGTTTTTGATACTGTTCTTCCTCTTCCTTCTTTGCCTGACGCAAAATCTTTAGTGTTATTTTCTCTGTAGGCTCATACAGTGGACGCTTCTTTTTTTCCCATTCTTCCTGTAATTTCCTCAATCCCTCCTGTGACTTTTTCTCCGGAAACTGACGTGGATCACATTCCATAATCAGGAGGCTATGAACTTTCTCATCAAAACATAATACAGGTACCAGCTCTTTCTGACGCAATACCCCTGCTTCAACAAGTTTCTCTACCGCTGATTTTCGTATAAGGACTTCCATATGCTCACCATGTGTTAAGTATGCAAAATCCATATCAGGGACACCTTTTTGGTCTATCATAATAGGAATACACGCGTAAAGATTATCTATAATACTCTCCAGGAAACTTAGATGTCCTCCATCCCAATCTGCCTGACGATAAAGATTCAATAACCTCTCTTTGTCATAAGCGATCCGTTTATATCGCTCTCTTCTAGTCATCCTATTTATTCCATAATATTTATAACTGGATTTGTTACATGCATCGGTTTCCCCTGCAATCCTAGATACCATTTTTTCAGGAATTAGGCTATAGTAGGCAGGTGCCTGATAACGACCATCATCTGGAATCCAGGCAAATGATACTCCGTTCATCTTATTTTCTTTACATACTTCAACAAATTCACGTGATACTGCTGGTAACTCTGAAAAGAATTCAAACAAATGGCATCCCTTCGGTACTTTATATCCTTTTATCGTCGCAACGCCCATTTTCTCATATTTTTCATTTCCTACACCATCACTAATTTCCAGCACAATCTGTGGCTCTAATATGTACCATTCTGTCTTAACATCATAAATACGCTTCTTATAAATTCCCCTAAGGAAAATATGTTCTCTATCTGCTTTTTCTCGAATCTGTTTTAAAAAATCCATATCCTCCCGATTTTGAAGTTTCATTCTCGTCCATCCCACACAATCACACTTCAATCCAAAAGAATGGACAAATTCTATACTTTCTGTATAATCATCTTCTCTAAATGGTCCATCCGTAATCCATGTAAGATCTTCTTCTATTCTCATATTCTATTTCCCCTTTTCCTTAATAAACTCTCTTATAATACATTTAATCACAGTAAATACCTATGTCCACTCCCTTACCAATATTAATTATTGCTATAATATTGTCTAACCCATCCTCAAAGGTATACATTACAACGCTGCCATATCTCATACTTCTAATAAGCTTGTAAGAATCATCTATCACCTTCAAAAACAGGACATTCCTATATGATTTCACCTTATTTGGGGCACTTGCAAAGATGTTCTGTTTGTCATGCAGTTTTCAAAGTACTAATCTAAACAAATTCTTATTGACTTGACTTTTAAAAGTTATTCTATCTATTTTATCAAATTTTCCTTATTTAGTAAAACTCCTTTAGATATGATACGGTTCTCCGCATCATATCTAAAGGAGAGGCTTGGATTTTTACCTTTCTCTATGGTTTTTTAACCACTGAATCGCACTATATGCATGAATTGCAGCACCCGTTGACAAGATGTCCTCGTTAAACACTACACTTGGATGATGCATTGGATATCCAAATTGCGGATTTTCTTCTTTGGCTCCAGCCCCCAACATTAGATACATTGATGGAACTTCATAGGTAAAGGATGCAAAATCCTCTGAACCCATGCCACTTCCTCGATAGGATACTACCGATTTTTCTCCTACGATTTCTTTGATGTACCCACCAATCTCATTTGCCATCTCCTCATCATTGATTAAAGGTGGCACGGAAGCAACTTCATCTATTGTCGCATTTCCTCGAAACATCTTTCCGGTTGATGATACAATCTCCTCTATTCTCTTATAGATAAATTCACCCATTTCTTTCTTATGATATCGAATCGTACCTTCCATAATAACGTCTTTCGGAATCACATTGTGTGTCTCTCCACCTACAAACTTTCCAACAGTTATTACTACAGATTCCGTTGCAGAAATCTCACGGCTGGTAATCTCCTGGATTGCTAAATAGATATGTGTAGCAATATTTATTGGATCCACACCGGTCTCTGGCATTGCTCCGTGACAGCTAGTCCCAGTTACTACTATTCGAAAAACTGTACATCCCGCAATACTAGTACCTAATCCATAAAGCACCTCATTCGTAGGTGTTCCTGAATGCACATGCATTGCCAAAGCAGCATCTACCTTTGGATTTTTAAGGACTCCTGCTTTAATCATATTCTTTGCCCCTTTAAATCCTTCCTCATTTGGCTGAAATATTAATTTCACCGTACCATAGATCTTATTTTGATACTCTCTTAGTAATTTGGCTGCTCCTAAAAGCATTGCTGTATGCATGTCATGTCCACATGCATGCATGTTTCCATTCGTTGACTTAAAGGGACAGTTCGTTTCTTCTGTAACAGGTAAAGAATCCATATCCGCTCTTAATAAGATTACTTTTCCTTCTTTTTTCCCCTCAATCGTCGCAACAATACCACTCTCACATATTTCTATTGGCTTATATCCATAATTTCTAAGTTGATTCATTACATACTCTTTCGTAATTGGCAGTTGATCTCCAACTTCTGGATTTGCATGAATTTCTCTTCGAATATGAATGAGCTCATCTTGCATCTTTTTTGCACTTTCTAGAATATAATTCATACTCAATCTCCTTTCATTCGATATTTAGTATGTGATATATTAAAGAAAAATAACAACCTGATACAAGTTCCAAGTAGCCACCTCTATCCGCTAGTTATTTAAACAGGTACGTTATCTCTTGTTAAAAACATTGGTTCAATGTACTCCACCCCTTTTGAGATTGTATATTCAATCAGAATCTTATAATACCCATCTAGTACCTGGTTCGTAGTGACAGAATCATGCATAAGAACAATATTATAAGAATTTGGCAGTAATAATCCATTTCTGTCAATCTCCTTGGACTCGTTGATAGACTTCTTTATAGTATCTAATGTGAACCCTTTCTCCGTCTTTATAAGATACTCTCTAAAATCAAATGTCCAAAACACATCCATCGCTTTGTTAAACCCTTGTTGAATATACCATTTATATTGAATATTTCGATCATCAATACGATTAAATTTCTTATAGTATAGAAACTCCTGTAGCCTGTTTTGATTTTCTCCTCCTCGATGACCATATGGAAATCGAAATAGTTTATATTGTCTTTTGCGTCCTGCATCACGATATAGTTTTTCGAGTAAAACTTCCTGTCGTTCAATTTCGGCAATACTTTCTGCTTCCGTTAACTTATTAAAATCTGCATGGGAGTAACTGTGGTTTCCAATAATTGCACCTCTCTTTACAGCAGCAATTGCCTGGTTATAATTTAATTCAACTTGTGTTCCTACGAAAAATAGAATTGGTGTTATCTCACGTCCAAACAAATAATCTAATATCCTATCTGTAATCCCTGTTGGTCCGTCATCAATCGTTAGATATGCTCTACCCATTTTATTCCCCACTCTACTTACCTTCTCTAATTCTATTTATGACGATAAGTATAAAATTATACGGTATAAAATTTCTGGCTGTCCATATCGTATTTAAGGAGAGTTTTATCTTTCACTCAGCTAGTTCGATAGAAGTTGCATTCATTATGATGTTCCAATAATCGTTCCTGGCATTCCCAAGTTCATATAGATTATTAAAATCTTCCTAGCCCGGTATTGTTCTTCTAAGGTGCTCTTCTCTTTAAATTCATTCAATTCCTCATTGAAGTCATTTTAATGTATAGTCCTCTCCCTCATCGTTTACAAAAAAACCACGAAATTTTGAATTTTGATAATATTTATTTACTAAAGCAATCCACTCATCACGCACTTCTTTTGGAATCACTTCATCACTTCTAGGCTTCCACCATTTCATCGTAGTAGCAAATGCTCTAACTTCGCTCTTTCAAAAAATTTCATTTTACTATTTCCTTTCCATAACTCTCTTTCTGTGAATTAATACTGAGTAGCTAAGACGCCCCATCGGATACAATTCCAGAAAATAAAGAGCTCCAACTAAACACCCTTAGTGTACGAGTAAAAGCTCCACCAATAATTTCTTTTATTCCTATTGTTCTAGGATTTACATTTAATAAGATTTTTTCCGTTACTTTTCAATCCAATGCTTAATACCTTTCTCACATACAGGTTTTAGATAAGAATATCTTTCATAAAAACATCTTCAATTCTGCTTTATCATCAATTATTGTTTCTTCACAATACTAATCAATGCCAACGCCTAATTCACCTTGTTTTTATATAATGCAATGGTTGCCATACATCCTATCCCTATTCTTGAAAAATTATTTACTTGTGCTTATAAAAGACTAATTTTGGTTAGCCCATATTTTACCATATACGTTTTCACCTGTCTACTTTATCCGTTATCAGTATCAGTCAATATTTTGTGAGGCAACTATCATGGCGTATAGTAAAGAATTTAAAGAATCGATTATCATAAAAAAAGTGCGCCAAATTGTGTACTAATCTCTAAGTTATCTAAAGATGAAGGTATTCCAGAAATAACGCTTCATAAGTGGGATAATGCTGCAAGAGCAAATGGTTTGGCTGCTCCTGCAGCTAGTGCACCAGCGGAATGTTGGAGCACTAAGTATATGTTTCTTAATGTTCTTGAGACTACAAGTTTATTTTGAGTTAAACTTACAGAATACTGCAGAACCAAAGGTCTTTATCCATAATAAATCCAATTCAGCTTGTTACCGAATTATTGTATTTCCATATTTCATCTACATACCAAAAGAAGCAGTGTTTCAAACCCCTGCTTCTAATGTTTGTAACTATTTATTTTATAATCTCGTACGCCCCTTACTTATGGTACGATTCACCGTATCAATATAAAGGAGGGTTTAGTTATTACATCTAATTACATAATAAGCATCAACTTATTTATTCTACACCTTAGTTCTGGTAAGCTATATGTAACCAAGTAACATTACTCACTCCTACTTTTAATTCAAATGAAAGTAGGTGACTTCTTATGGCAACAATAGAAGTACTAACACTGCTTCTCGTGCTATGTAATTTCCTTGAAATTATCATTGCACTAATCTCCACCTTAAACTTAAATAAGAAATAAAAATGGTTGGATAAGTAATTGCCTATATGGGGATTCCTACAAAAGTTGGAGTAATAATGCTCTTGGTGAGGTAAGGGAGCCACCACTCCCTTGCCTTTATTATTGCCTATAATATGAATCTTAAACTTTTATAGACCTTATTCTAATCATGGCTAAGTATAATTTTCTGACTGCCCACAATTTCTAAAACTAACTGCTCTCCTTCAAAATGAAATATCATTGCCATACTATGATTTTCTTTATTTATTCGAATTGCCTTTGTTCCGATTATCCACCTCTATTGGCTAATTATTTAAACAGGTTCGTTATCTCTTGTTAACAACCCTGGTTCAATGTATTCCACCCCTTTTGAGATTGTATACTCAATCAGAATCTTTTAATACCCATCTAGTACCTGGTTCGTAGTGACAGAATCATGCATAAGAACAATATTATAAGAATTTGGCAGTAATAATCCATTTCTGTCGATCTCCTTGGACGCATTGATAGACTCCTTTATGGTATCTAATGTGAACTCTTTCTCCGTCTTTATAAGATACTCTCTAAAATCAAATGTCCCAAACACATCCATCGCTTTGTTAAACCCTTGCTGAATATACCATTTGTACTGAATATTTCGATTATCAAAACGATTAAATTTCTTATTGTATAGAAACTCCTGTAGCCTAATATGATTTTCTCCTCCTCGATGACCATATGGAAATCGAAATAATTTATATTTTCTTTTGCATCCTGCATCACGTTATAGTTTTTTATGTAAAACTTCCTGCCGTTCAATTTCGGCAATACTTTCTGCTTCCGTTAACTTATTAAAATCTGCATGGGAATAACTGTGGTTTCCAATAATTGCACCTCTCTACCCTAACATATTCTTCTCCATACTAATCATTAGCTCAGGGCAATTATTCTCTATATGTGATAAATAAGTAATGATTAATTCTTCTCTGGGTAAAACATAGCACCTTTGGTTCCATTTCCCATTAATGCTAACTCCCTCATGATACTACCAAATGAAATATCCATACCCGCCTTCTTGATCCATTTGTTGAATACTAGTTGCCATCTTTACATATTCTTCTGATACAATTTTCTTGCCTTCATAAATTCTATTAGTATAAAGTAATACCCCTATCTGGCTTAAATCATGGACAGACATTTGCATACCTGAAGCCCCATAAAAATAGCCATCTGGGCATCATGTATAAATTGGCTCAACAATGTGTAAAGGTTCAAAAAGTTTTCTCCTTCTGGTCGAAAGGGTAATCCATCCACTGACATTGTTAATAATCTCTCTATTGTTATCATTTGAAATGTCGCTATTTGATCCTTTGACATAGAACTTATTATTTTTTCAGGTAGATAATCCAGTATGCTTTTGAATAGTTCGATTTTTCCTTCATCATATGCAATACCTACTGCTAGTGATAATACTGTTTTTGTAGCAGAATAAACTGGATACTTAAAATTCAATGTATTACCATATGAATGCACTAAATTACCACGATTATATACCTCTACTCCGTAAACATTCCATTGCTTCGTATTAATATCATTCACAAATGCTTAAAACTCCATATCTCCTATCCATCCTTCATATTTTAACAATCCTACATTTCACCCAATTTCACCGCTTGTAATTTCCAGATCTACTTCTACTACTTTGTTGCACTACCTTCTCTGTCTTTTCTAAAATTACCATTGGCCACTTAGATTCTACCTCTGGAAGACGCATACCGATATGTCGTTCGATATCTCTTAGATTCTGAAGATCGTCAAAGTTACAGAAACTAATGGCTTCCCCTTCCTGTCCAGCTCTTCCTGTTCTTCCAATTCGATGAATATAGGTTTCTGGAACATCAGGCAAATCATGGTTAATTACATAAGAAAGTTCAGAGATATCAATTCCTCTTGCTGCAATATCTGTCGCAACAAGGGCTTGGATTTGCCCTTCCTTAAAGCTGTTAAGTGCAACTTGTCTTGTATGTTGCCCTTTCCCACCATGAATGGAAAGTGCCTTTATGCCATCTTTCTCTAATTTCTTTACTACTTTATCAGCACCATGTTTTGTGTTTGTAAATACAATAGCGTTCTTAATCCCCTTATGTTTGAGTAGATGAGATAATAAAAGAACCTTGTTTTTCTTATCTACAAAATATACACTCTGGCTTATTTTATCTATGGTACTCGTTACAGGTGCAACTTTTACTGTTACTGGTTTCCTTAACATACCAGAAGCTAACTTCTCAATATCCTTTGGCATTGTTGCACTAAATAACAATGTTTGACGTTTCGTTGGTAATTGCTTAATAATCTTTTTAATATCATTTATAAATCCCATATCTAACATTCTGTCTGCTTCATCTAATACAAAGATTTCAATTTTATTCAGTTTAAGATATCCCTGATTTACTAAATCAATTAGACGTCCTGGTGTTGCTACTAAGATATCAACGCCCTTTGCTAACATATCAACTTGAGGTTTTTGTCCAACCCCCCCAAAGATTACACAAGAGCGAACACCTGTATATTGACTATACTTCTTAATATTCTCGTCAATTTGAATTGCTAACTCTCTTGTAGGTGTCACAATCAAAGCACGAATACTTTTACTTCTTTCCTTTGCTAGACATTGAATAATAGGTAATGCAAATGCTGCTGTTTTTCCCGTTCCTGTCTGCGCACAACCTAATACATCGCGTCCCTCCAACAAAAGTGGAATTGTTTTTTCCTGGATAGGTGATGGAGTTGTAAAACCTTCTTCCTCTATCGACCGTAAAATAGACTTTATTAAATTCATTTCTTTAAAATTCATGTGTTTTACTTGCACTCTCATCTGAACGCATTCAAATGTCTCTCTACTTATATTTTAATCTATTGTATTAAATAATCTTATACTGTCTATACTTCTTTCACTCTACCGACAATCCCGCCTTCAAGCATGACCTTAATTCCTCGATGATGCTCTTTCGAATTCGTTAATATTTTCATCACTACACCTTCGGTAAGTTTTCCTGTACGCTGATCTTGTTTTTGTACTACCTTTACATTCACACCAATCTTAATATTACTTCTAATCGTTCCATCCATACATATTCTCTCCAATTATTATACGTTCAAAAAAGTTCACTTTTTCTATTCTACTACAAAATAAGGAATTTATATAGTGGAAAATGAATAAATATAAATTTATAGATTTTTTCCAACTCCATGGCCTCCGCGCTCCTTACTATCCCCACAACCGCTTAGCTCACAAAAACTATTCGATTCTCTTCTTCATTCATCTAATACAATCTATTCTTTAATTCTGATAAGCTATATGTAACCAAGTAACATTACTTACTCCTACTTTTAATTCAAATGAAAGTAGGTGACTTCCTATGGCAACAATAGAAGTACTAACATTGCTTCTTGTGCATTGCACTAATCTCTACCATAAACATGAAATAAAAGGTTGGATACGTAAATTGCCTATATGAGGGATTTCTACAAAAGTTGGAGTTATGATAATGCTCTTGGTAAGGCAAGGGAGTGACCCCTCCCTTGCCTTGATTATTTTTATGCCATCACAATTAGGTCGGATTCTATCATATCTAATAGAATTCGACCTGTTTTTCTTAACCTGTCAGTTACATTCTCCCCTTACTTATGGTACGGTTCTCCGTATCAGTGTAAAGGAGATTAATAAATTCATCTATCCTCTCATTAATAACAACATCATACCTTGCATAATTTTCATCTGATAATATCTATGTAACCAAGCAACACTACACCTTTACTTTTAGTTCCTAATAAAGAAAGTGATATTATTCCAATCACTGATACTATGTCATTACTCATGGTGATTTGTAATTTCGTTGAAATTATCTTATCCCTGTTATTATCCTCACCTTTATAAACCATAATAATATGGGCCAAACCAATCCCTCTCATGAGTATTAATATATGTCCACCTATTCTCTGGATCATATATATAAATATCCCACTCCAAATCGAAATAACTGGCTTCTAAATCCTCATTTAGTTCTATCTCATATACATCACACTCATCTTGATAAAATGCATAAAGTTTATTTTTATCTCTATCTTTATATGACTCATATATTTTTTCCTTTAAACTTCGATTGAAACATTCACGTGCTGCGTCCCCTTCTATTGCCTCTATAATATGATTCGAAAACATGTGCCATCTATTTTCCTCAAAATTAATTTTCTTTTTTATTTTATCATCAATGGTTGATGTAAATATCCTATCCCACTCATTTTATATTTCTGAATCATCCATTACTACGTGACATATAATCTTAGTATTCTCATCAATCATTTATTGTCCCCCTTTTAATATATAGCCATAACTTGATATTGGTATCTCCTATTTTGTCAAACTCTCCCTTACTTATGATACGGTTCACCGTTCACAATCCGATATCCTCGGTAGATCTGCTCCAATAGAATCATTCGCATCATCTGATGTGGGAAAGTCATCTTAGAAAAGCTTAGGAGATAATCTGCCCCTTTAATAATGTCCGAATCTAATCCCAAAGAGCCTCCAATGATAAAGATAATATGACTCTTTCCTTCTATGCCAAGTCGCTCTATCTGTCTTCCAAAGGTCACAGAATCTTGTTGCTTTCCCTCTATGGCTAGGGCAATGATATAAGCTCCATCCCTTATATACTTACTAAGCCTCTCACCTTCCTTTTTCTTAATCTGCAGTTCTACAACATCACTAGCATTATCCGGGGTCTTTTCATCTGCCACCTCAATAATCTCCAATTTACAATATCGGCTTAGACGTTTCGTATATTCCTCAATGCCCTGAGTAAAGTATTTTTCTTTTATTTTTCCCACACATAATACAGTAATCTTCATAGTCTCTCCTATTATTTTATCATTAATTATTACATTAAATGAAGTATTTATGAACAAAGTTGTTCACAAATTGTTTTTATGTTAGTCATACTTTCATCATAATTGTCAATTATAATGAAAACTGAAAGTGATAAAACGTCACTCTCTCCTCCCCCTCATTATAATATAACAAGAAGAGGCCACCATGGCAAGCATGGCGGTCTCTTCCTCTTATTGAAATGAAATTGTATCATTATGTACTATAATCAAGAACTCATTATCTTACATAGATAACCTATTGCAGATCTTGACTATGGTAGTTATAAAATAGACATAATCTATTATTCCTTCCTTTGTACGTTTACTCATTAATCCATTTTCGATGTATTATGTATTAAGAGCTAGGCTAATTAATAATGCTTTGTCTATTTTCTTTAATACATCATCATCTAAATGACATACTTTCTCTTTTAACCTAGATTTATCGATCGTTCTTACTTGTTCTAACAAAATAACTGAATCCTTAACAATTCCATATTTTTCAGCATCTAGTTCCACATGGGTAGGAAGCTTTGCTTTGTTCATTTTAGAAGTTATTGCTGCGCAGATAACTGTAGGACTATGTTTATTGCCAGTATCATTCTGTACGATAAGTACTGGCCTCACTCCTCCTTGCTCTGACCCAATCACAGGTCTTAAATCTGCATAAAATATATCGCCTCTTTTTATAATCACTTTATTCACACTCCGTCTTTTTGGCTTTAGCTTTATTATTGCCAGATTTAACTTGCGTATTCCATAAAGTGCATTCTTTTCAAACATTTTTACCTAAGATACATAAAACAATATTTTGAAGATTCCTATTTCTATTCGCTAGTTCTTCCATCTCTGTCTAAGCACCGTTCAAAACATTTACATTAATGCATTTCTTTATACCATTACATCATCAAGTTATACCATCATTTTCATGTTATCAAATCCTTCCAGGTTTCCCTGAAAACTTAATTCCCCAACAATAGCTCCATTCCTTATATAGACACGGGGAACTCTCTTGCTTATATCACAGACAAACTCATAATTAAAGGAATATGCCATGTCTGCCAACTCTTCTACAGTAATCCTCTTATCACCATCTATCCCTACCAAAATAACATCATCATCTTTCTTAGTTTCTGGGATTCCGGTTACATCCACCATAAATTGATCCATACAAATACGTCCTAAAATCGGCGCTTTCTTTCCATGTATCAGCACGTATCCCTTGTTGGACAAAGCTCTTGGATAACCATCCGCATAACCTACTGGAATGGTGGCTACACTTATTTTCTCTTTCGCTACATATGTGCTACCATAGCTGATTCCTGTGCCTGGCTCTACCTCATGAACATGGATCACTTTGGATAACAACTCCATTGCCGGGCGAAGAGAAAGATTTTCTTTATTTACTTCACTACTAGGATATAAGCCATAGGTGGAAATACCACTTCTGACCATGTTTAAATAAGTATCCGGCAAATCAATAATTGCTGCACTGTTGGAAACATGCTTTACCGCTACTTGGATCCCTACCTCACTAAGCTTCTTGGCAAATACCTGATAACGCTTATACTGGTTGATGGTAGACACCTTATCTGTCATATCCGCACATGCGAAATGAGTAAACAGCCCAGTAATCTCTATTCCTTCCAAAGTACTTATCTGCTGAATCTTAAGAATACTTTCATCGTTGTCCTTAAATCCAATTCGGCTCATACCTGTATCCAGTTTGATATGAATTCTCGCTTTATTATTCTTAGAGACAGCTATCTGAGACAGTCTTTCTGCCATTTCAAGACTATATACTGTCTGGGTAATGTCATACTGAATAAGCTGCTCATAATCCTCAACACAGGTATGCCCTAGAACCAAGATAGGCTTAGTTACTCCTGCTTTACGAAGTTCAACTGCTTCCTCAATAATTGCCACTCCATAGGCATCCACGATAGAATCTATGGTCCAGGCAATCGGAACAGCACCATGGCCATACCCATCAGCCTTAATAATAGCCATCAACTTTGTATCTTTATCTAATTTTAGTCTGGTTCTCTCCAGATTCTCATAAATAGCATCCAAATTCACTCTTGCCTGAACACGATAGTATTTTCTCATAGCCGTCACTCCATTCGTGGTTACAATCCCATTGACCGTTTTCTAATAATTGTATGCTTATTGACTTTAAATTACAAGATTGATTTAATTATTGTCAACATTTTTCAGCACATCAACAATACCTCCGATAATATCCTCAGCCATAAGAGAAAAAGCCCCCATCTTTACTCTGGCACAATCTCCTGACAATCCATGGATATATACACCAAGACAAGCAGCCTCATAGGAAGTCATTCCACCAGCCAGTAAGCCTGAGATAACCCCTGTAAGCACATCACCGGCACCTGCTGTAGCCATACCATGATTACCACTAGCATTCACATATTGTATTCCATCCCTCGCCACTATGGTTCTGGCATCTTTTAATACAAGAGTATAATTTCTTCCTTTCACCATTTCAGTTGCGACAGAAAGAATATCCTTCCTAATCTCTGATACTGGTTTCCCATTAAGTCTAGACATCTCCATTAAATGAGGTGTCAGAATAAAGTTCTCTGACAAATGGGACAACAGCTCTTCTTTATCCGGTCTTTTTGCTAATAGATTTATTCCATCAGCATCTAATACCACTGGAACTTTTGCATTCTTAACTACTAATTCAAATAGAGTTTTCACTATCGGAGCATCGCCAATTCCAGGTCCAAAAACTATCACGGTTGCCCACTGAAGTTCTTTTAATAGATCTGCTTTTTCGGTAGAAGCATCATAAGTGGTTAGTATTGCTTCCGGTAAAGAAGTTTGTAAAATCTCCCGGTTTTCCTTCGCAGTCATGATTTTAACCAATCCAGCTCCCATTCGGTATGCAGCCTTTGCTGATAGATAGCAAGCGCCACTCATATTAGGAGACCCGGCAATTACAAGTACTTTACCGAAGGTACCTTTATTGCTTCTAGAAGGTCTCATCGGAACCTTATCCAAATCTGATTCATCATAAGTAAATGCTGTTGGAGTAGCCTGTTTCATCGCCTCAGGAACAAATCCAACGTCCTCACAAAAGACAGTTCCACCATATTCACAGCCCGGATAAAGTAAAAGACCAAGTTTTTTATAGCCAAAGGTAATGGTATAGTCTGCTTTAATACAACATCCAAGGATTTGTCCACTGCCTGCATGAATTCCCGATGGAATATCCACCGAAAAAACCACACTCTGACTATCATTCACCCTCTCCACAAGTTCTGCTAACTCGCCGGTAATTGGTTTGTTAAGTCCAATACCAAAGATAGCGTCCACCACTATATTATATGAGGATATCTTGGCATTGTTTAATATAGAAATTCCCAACTTCTGAGCCATATGTAGTTGCTTTGTATTCTCCTGGGTACTGTGGTCGAAGCTACCCGCAAGCAGTACATCCACCTCATACCCCCGTATTGTAAGAATACGTGCTATTGCCAGACCATCTCCACCATTATTTCCAGAAGTACAGATTACCAAAATTCGATCCTTTTTATTTATGATTTCCTGTATTCTATTAGCAACTGCTAATGCAGCCCGCTCCATTAATACCAGGCTGGGTACACCATATTGTTGAATGGTAACTGCATCTATAGCTTTCATCTGTGTTCCATTTAATAGATACTCCATTTATATTGGCCTCCCTCTGTATGACTAAACATAACAATCATATTATATTCTACATTATACATTTTTCAACTTTTTTAATACCCATTATTTATTATTTATAATTATAGGAGTATAAGCGAGGATAATCTTTTATTCATTTGACATTATCCTTGCCATACTCCTATGATTCTGCGATTACATATGCTATTGTATACTCCTGCGTATTACTAATACTTACATGAATGGTGATAATATTAAGCTCCCTTGCTTTTTTTAATGCATTATCATATAGATTCACATAAGGTTTGCCTAATTCATCCCTTAATACCTCAATATCTTTTAATCTAATTTGCCGAAAACCGGTACCAAACGCCTTGGATACCGCTTCCTTTACAGCAAAATTACCATTTGCTTTCTTTGAATCGAGTTGAATTAATTCCTGCTCCTTTTCAGTAAAAGAACGTCTTACAAAGTATTCTTTTAAGCATGCTTTCTCTATTCGTTTGTTTTCTACTAAGTCTATGCCAATTCCTACAATCAATGATATTCTCCCTTATAAATATTCCTGATCAAAGACTTCCATCATTTCTGCACCTAGGATATCGTGCATATAAGAATAAATATCTGAGTTATTCTGTTGCAATTCCTGTTCTTTTAAAATACTATCCATTAATAAGGCTTTGGTTTTATTAATCCATTGATTTAATTCTCTAATTTGCTTCTTGTTCTTTTTCAATTCGTCATAGCAAATCTGAAAACTAGCCTTTAATAACGCTTCATTGGCTACCCTTATCTGTTGTGGGATAACCTCTAACTGATCATCATAAGCGTTCAGCTTATCATTAATTTCCTTTATATACCTCTGACTACTTTCCAGCTTCTTAATTCTGGTGGTCTCATTGGTCTTAGTTTCGGATTCTTGCATATTATTAACAATCTTCTGCATGAAATTACGTTTCATTTTTTTTAGTCTCTTTGCATCTTGAACTAGCTTACCCTGCTTTTTTAAAAGTTCATTCACTTGTTCCTCCAACCTACGAATAGTCATAGTTTTCTTTTCCTCTGGAAATAACATATGCCATCTACTATCTAATGTCAGGATAGGAACCTTCTTTAAAGTAACCGTTTGCTTGAGCTGCTTTTCAAATGAATCTTCACTTTTCTTTTTTGACAAATGAAACACCTACTTTTCTCTTGGGGAAGTATTAACACTTCTATAGATTTCCTGGAAATTTGTCTTCTGGATGTTTTGCCTCATAATCCTCCAAACTCTTAAGATTATAGGACAACCGCATCAAGCTCTCTGAAAGGTGAACATTTTCTACCTTTATATTGTTTGGAAGATTTAAATCCACCGAAGCAAAGTTCCAAAATGCACGAACTCCCCAGCTAACTAAATCAGCAGCTACCATAGGCGCTTTCGTTTTAGGAAGGGTAAGTGCTGCAATGTGTACCTTTTCCTTCTTTACATATTTCTCTAACTCATCCATCTGACGAACCTCAATACCACGAATGGATAATCCTACAAGTCTAGGATTAATATCAAATATAGCCTTTATAACAAATCCACGACGCTCAAAATCATTATAGTTAGCAAGAGCCTGTCCTAAATTACCTGCTCCTATTATAATCACGTTATACCTACGGTCTAGCCCCAATATCTTTCCAATCTCTGTATACAAATACTCTACATTGTATCCATATCCCTGCTGCCCAAAGCCACCAAAATTATTCAAGTCCTGCCGTATCTGAGAAGCAGTAACCTTCATCTTTTCACTTAACTCTTTCGACGAAATACGAACTACATCATGTTCTAGTAATTCACCAAGATAACGGTAATATCTTGGAAGACGCTTTATCACTGCTAATGAAATATCTTTTTCTGCCAAGACGATCCCTCCTTACGAGTTTTATATGTAATATTATAGTAAATTGATACTTTATTGTCAAACTCCAATACATTGCATCTTGAAATATTTTATGATAAGATTTAGCTTAGATTTTATACCACAGAAAGGACAACCTCTATGATACTAGCATGTAATAATATCAATAAATCATTTGGCACAGATCAAGTCCTTACTAATGTGTCATTTCATATAAATGAGCGTGAAAAGGCTGCCATTGTCGGTATCAATGGTGCCGGTAAATCTACCCTGTTAAAAATAATTATGGGAGAGATGCCAGCTGACCAAGGCGACGTAGTATTTAGTAAGGGAACTACTGTGGGTTACCTTCCTCAACATCAAAATCTTTCTTCTGACAAAACCATTTATGAGGAATTATTAGAGGTAAAGCAGGATATTCTCGAGCTTGACCGTCAGCTGAGGGAACTGGAACGGAATATGAAGCACGTAACAGGCGCCGAGTTGGAGCGGATGTTAGGAATCTATACACGACTAAATCATGAATTTGAAATGAATAATGGCTATGCCTATCAAAGTGAAATTACCGGTGTACTAAAAGGCCTTGGCTTTGTTGAAGAGGATTTTACCAAAACTACCAATACTCTCTCTGGAGGCCAAAAGACCAGAGTGGCTCTTGGTAAATTACTGCTTTCGTCTCCAGATATCATTTTATTAGATGAGCCTACTAACCACCTTGATCTAGAGTCCATTGCCTGGTTAGAGAATTATCTACTTAATTATCAGGGAGCTGTTGTTATTGTTGCTCATGATCGCTACTTTTTAGACAAAGTAGTAACTAAAATAATTGAAATCGACCAAACAAAATCTTCTATGTTTCATGGCAACTACTCCACCTATGCCCAAAAGAAGGCTCAGGTGAGGGAAGCCCAGCTTAAGCAATATCTAAATCAACAACGCGAAATCAAGCATCAGGAGGAGGTTATAGCAAAGCTTCGCTCCTTTAATCGGGAAAAATCCATTCGGCGAGCAGAAAGTCGCGAAAAGCTATTAAATAAGATAGAGGTGCTAGATCGCCCTACTGTTGAAAATGCAGCTATGGATCTTAAGCTAGAGCCTTCCATTACCAGTGGTAATGACGTACTTACTGTCTCTCATTTAAAGAAAGCATTTGGGCCTCTTATCTTATTTGAGGATATCTCCTTTGACATTAAACGTGAGGAGAAGGTTGCTATTATTGGTAAAAATGGTACCGGAAAAACCACTATTTTAAAGATAATTAATGAATTGCTTCCAGCTGATGGTGGAGAAATTAAGCTTGGAAGTAAAGTTAATATTGGCTACTACGACCAGGAACATCATGTACTAGATCCGGAGAAGACGTTAATAGAAGAAATCTCCGATGCTTATCCCAATATGACCAACACAAAAATTCGAAATGTGCTGGCAGCCTTCCTATTCACCAACGACGATGTATTCAAGCGGATTAAGGACTTAAGTGGTGGTGAGCGAGGCAGAGTTTCATTGGCTAAACTCATGCTGTCAGAGGCCAATCTTCTGATTCTTGATGAGCCTACCAATCATTTGGACATTGTCAGTAAAGAAATACTGGAAAATGCTATTACAAACTACACGGGAACGGTTCTTTATGTCTCCCATGATCGTTATTTTATTAATAAAACAGCCACCAGAATCTTGGATTTAACGAAACAACAGATGTTAAATTATATCGGCAACTATGACTATTATCTGGAAAAGAAAGACCATGTGGAACAGGCTTACCTTACAGATACTGTAGATGCCATCTCTACTTCTTTACAAGATGCCGGAAACAATGGTTCTTTGGGCTGGAAGCAGCAAAAAGAGGAACAGGCAAAGCTCCGCAAAAAGCAAAATGATTTAAAAAAGATTGAGGATCAAATTACCGCCTTAGAGACCGAAAATGAAGAGATTGATATTCTTTTGGCAAAAGAAGAAATATATACCAATGTAGAGGAGTTATTAAAGCTTAACAATAGGCGTAAAGAGATTGAAGAACAACTTGAGCATCTTATAGAGCAATGGGGTGAGCTGGCAGATTAAAGAAGATAGGTAAAAGGAAGGCTAATAGCATGTGATTCTATGCCAATTATCCTTCCTTTTTCTATTCTATATGCGAAGCGTCCTGCCACTCTTTACATCTTGTCAGTACACACCCTGGTTTTCACCGGATATTCAATCCCTTCCAGGATTCCATAGTGATTCAAATCCCTTGGCACTGATGTTTTCAATCGTACTTAGTATATGCTGATGAGCCAACTCTTCCGCTCGGCTACTATCTCGTTTCTTTAGAGCCTCAACAATGGCACTGTGCTCATTGCTACAAGATATTGCACGGTCCTCACTGCTAAGTGTCTTCTTTCTCAATCTTTGTACATAGTGATGAAAGTCCACTAAAACATGGTTCAACATACGACTATTGCATGCATCGTATATTACATCATGGAATCTATTATCTAATTCCACCAATTGTTCATAATGTTTCTTTTGTGTGTGAAATTCAAACAAATACTGGATCTCTTCTAGTTCCTCCAACTGTGTATCCGTAATGTTTTCACAAGCCCACTTTGCACAGAGTCCTTCAAGATAAGAACGGATCACATAGATATCCTTCATATCCTTAACAGATAAACCGGTAACAACTGCTCCTTTATTCGGTATTATGTTAACAAGTCCTTCTAGTTCTAACTGTCTTAGTGCTTCTCGAACTGGAGTACGGCTGACACCTAACTCAGTGGCAATAGTATTTTCCCGAAGTTCTTCGTCTTTACAATATTTGCCTGATAGAATATCTTCTCTGATACGATGAAAGACACGTCCCCGTAACGAATACTTATCTGTGATTTCTCTATTTATCCCTATCTCATCCAAGGATGATCCTCCTAACTATACTGCTGATTAAATAGGCAAAATGCATTTTATAGACCTGCTATGGTTTCCATAAGGTAATCAGCAAATTCTGCACTTGTTGCACCTGTATCTCTTCCAGTCATAACAAGCTTTTTCTCTGTAATTGTACAAATATCTAACGCTTTATATAACTTATCAGCTTCTGTTACGTAGCCAATGTGAGCAAGTAACATAGCACCTGCTCGAATCACACTACAAGGATCTGCATAAATATCTCTTCCCTCTTTTACCATACGAGGTGCTGAACCATGGATTGCTTCAAACATAGCATATTTCTTACCGATATTTGCACTTCCTGCAGTACCAACTCCACCCTGGAATTCTGCTGCTTCATCCGTGAGAATATCTCCATAAAGGTTTGGTAAAACCACTACCTGGAAATCCTTTCTTCTCTTCTCATCTACAAGCTTAGCGGTCATAATATCTATGTACCAGTCATCCGCCTGAATATCTGGATAATTCTTTGCAATGCCATAGAAGGTGTCTAAGAATTTACCATCTGTAGTCTTTATGATATTAGCCTTTGTAACAGCTGTAACTCTGGTCTTACCATTTGCTTTCGCAAACTCAAATGCTGCTGTAATGATTCTTTCACAGCCCTGGCTTGTAACAACAGTAAAATCGATACCTAAATCCTCCGTTACATTAACGCCATCCTTACCTGCTGCATAACCACCTTCCGTATTCTCTCTATAAAAGGTCCAATCGATTCCCTGCTCAGGGATTCTTACAGGACGTACGTTAGCAAATAGGTCTAATTCCTTTCTCATTGCTACATTGGCAGATTCTACATTAGGCCATTCATCACCTTTTCTTGGAGTTGTAGTAGGTCCCTTAAGAATAACATCACATTGTTTTAATTCCTTCAATACATCAGCAGGAATTGCAGCCATCTCTGCAGCACGTCTTTCGATTGTTAAACCATCAATCACACGAAACTCAACCTTACCTGATTGGATTTCGTCTTGCAGAAGATACTCTAACACACGCTGTGCCTGACCAGTAATTGCAGGACCGATACCATCACCACCACAAACACCGATGGAAATCTTATCTAATGCCTTGTAATCTACGAAATCACCTTGGGCTTTCATGTCTTCCACTCTTTTTAGCTGTTTTTCCAAAAGCTTCCCAAACTGTTCCTTAGCTGCTTCAATCTCTTGTTGATACATGTCTTTACCTCCAAAATCTTTTACATTTTCTCTTTCTACACAAGTGTATCATAAGCAATAAAATCTGACTATACTTACTTTCCTTTTTTTGCAATATCTTATAGGTGAATTCCAAGTTCTTCGCAGGCATTATCTATGACCTCCAAAAGCTCAGCATCGGTAATTACCGTCACACGACCTTCCTCGTACTCTTTGTCTACCCATTCCTTAACCATAGACACCAATTCACTGTTTTTATCTACTTTTTGTTCCCCTTCGAGCTTGAAGTAGCAGTTAATCCAATGTGCTATTCCAGCGAGACCAGAGGTGTTGGATACAGCTACCAGCGCAGGCCTTTTCAAAAATTTTTCAGTATCAAATATATTATAAATTTCTTCGTTCTTTAACAGCCCATCTGCATGGATACCTGCTCTTGTTACATTAAAGCTACGTCCTACAAAAGGAGTTCTACTTGGTACACGATATCCAATTTCATTTTCATAGTAATCTGCCAGCTCTGTAATCACAGTCGTGTCCATTCCATCTAAAGTTCCTTTAAGCTGAGCATACTCAAATACCATTGCCTCCAGTGGAGTATTGCCGGTTCTTTCTCCAATGCCAAACAAAGAACAGTTCACCCCACATGCACCATAAAGCCATGCAGTTGTGGAGTTTGTGACAGCTTTATAAAAATCATTATGTCCGTGCCATTCAATAAATTCAGAAGGAACACCCGCGTGTGTCATCAAACCATAGATGATACCCTGTACAGAACGTGGAATAACGGCACCTGGAAAGTTTACGCCATATCCCATAGTGTCACAGGCACGAATCTTAACAGGAATCTTATACTCTTCACTAAGCTTCATTAGTTCTAAACAAAACGGAATTACAAAGCCATAAATATCAGAACGCGTAATGTCCTCTAAATGACATCTTGCAGCAACTCCAGTTTCCAAGCAATCTCTTACAACACTTAAATAATGTTCCATTGCTTGTCGCCTAGTCATCTTCATCTTATAGAAGATATGATAATCTGAGCAACTGACTAGAATTCCAGTTTCCTTTAAGCCTATTTTCTTCACTAACTCAAAATCCTTTTTATTGGCACGAATCCAAGCAGTAACCTCTGGAAATTTATATCCTCTTTCAAGGCATTTTTCTACTGCATCACGATCTTTTTTACTGTAAAGGAAGAATTCACTTTGACGAATTAATCCTTTTGGACCTCCTAGCCTATGTAACATATCATACATTGCAACAATTTGTTCCGTACTATAGGGAGCTCTTGACTGCTGCCCATCCCTAAAAGTAGTGTCCGTAATCCAAATCTCCTTTGGCATATTATGAGGCACGATTCTATCATTAAATGCTATCTTAGGTACTTCATTGTAAGGAAATAGATTACGAAAAACATTAGGTGTTTCACAATCTACCAATGGATAAATATGCTCCTCTAATTGAAGCAGGTTATTCTGATTATTGAGATAAACTTTTCTATTTTCCATACCGTACTCCTTTTTGAAATTATTTTTGTATTATTGTATACAATTATACATGTATTGTCAACGAATAATTACCATTTTCTTCAATGATTTTTAATCTGTACTCTAATCCTATTCTTCACAAATATTCTTTTCTCCCAAACGTTTTCTCCTAATTATTATTACATACAAAGTTCCTAATAAAATAAGAATGCCAATAAATCCTGTTAATGTAAGAAGTACTTTGTTGTGACAGAATCTAATCCAAAGGTTCGTCGTTACAAAGATATGATTGATTTCTTTGATTGTAATATTTCCTGCACTATCCTCCGCCACAACCTTAATATTCTGCTCTTTATTTGAACTTGGTAGAGTGAATTGGTACAAGTCATCCTCTTGATTATAATCTAATACAACATCGTTTAGATAGATATTCACCTTTTTAAGGGCAATATTGTCGCTGATTGATATGTTTGCCTGCTTACTTGTTTCATCGTAAGCCGCACCATCTTTTATATTTGACACAATGACGATTGGATTAGTCTTGTCTACACCAAATACCATCTGTGCTCCCTTAGATGCTAAGTCATTTTCATTTATATTTCCTGAAGTATCTTTGGAATGAACCATAATTGTATAACGACCTTCCTCTTCGAACAAGTTTTTGTCTAAGTCGTAGATATACTGGCTCCATTTCTTAGAATCCCCTGTCTGATTTACACTATAATCTTTGTCTTCGACTAAATCTGTTACCACTCCATTACGACTTAATTTTATCTGGGTATCTTCTTTGACTAGAGAATTCACATTGGTTTCTGTAAACCTTACATTCCCCATAGATTGCACATAAGTTCCTGCTATCATTTGAAGCTCCCTACTAAAGCTATAGACAGATCCATATCGATTTACTGAAAACTCTACCGAATGGCTACTTTTATTCCCAACTATATCCTCAGCCTCTATGGTAAGGGTATACAGATCATCCAGACCTTCCTTATCTGGAAAGCAATTCATACGAATTTGCTGACCTTTATTGGCTGATCCTGTAGTCTGAGTGGAGGTCTCTAATGCTTTAGTAATTGTAGTTCCATTTTGAATAAGCCGGCTGATTTCATTGTCCCCTTGCACTAGCTTAATGCTATTATTGTTAATTACAAAGCCTGCCTCTCCTGTCCTACTGCCAATTAAGCTTATTTTAACCCTGTCACTGTCATAATTATCATCTAGAATAGTAATCAAAGGGAAGAATTCTCCATTGTTTGCAGACTTCTGACCTACTCCCTCTACGCGAATACTGGGATTTGTAGTATCAATACCAAATTCTGAATGTACCGTTTGCTGTAGGCCATTGCCGGCTTTATCACTACAAGTAACCTCTATGGTATACCAGCCATCCCCTATTAAATCCAGTGTGGATGTATGCATATCACCACTAGTAACAATCTCAGATGGTTGTCTACAATCTTCCTCTACTTGATTGTTAAGGGATCTTACACGTCTACACCTTATTTCCACTTTGGATGGATCAAGATTATGTTCCTCCATTGTTATGGTAGCGGTCTGATTTTGGGCAAAAAAAGTAGGATTGCCGTTCGTTTTTTTTGTACCGGAAAAAGTTAGCTGCACCTTTGGATTTGTGGTATCAACCACAAACTCATCCTCCACCATAGTGGTAGCATTGCCTGCCCTATCCTCTACTCCACCTCTGATAGAGTAGGCTCCGTCCTTCTCGCAGGATACTGTGGCCATATAAAGATTATTATCCGGATTAGTTGCATCTTTTTCCACTCTCCACTGAGAAATGCTACAGCCTCCAACCGAATCCTTGTTTATAACAGCACTCACTTTCTTTGGATCAAAGTTTCTTTCCTTAACCAGAAGTTGTACTACTTGCCCTTTATTAAAATACTCTTTCCTTCCCGCCTTACTCTGCCCAGGCACTACAACGGTTACCTGAGGCTTGGTCTTATCGATACTAAAAAACATACTTTTAGAATAGCTATGGCCAGAACGATCCGTAATCCTTACCTTGACACAAATATCATTACTATTGTTGCTAACAAGAATATTATGCTTAATAGAAGTAACCAGATTCCGATCCCTTGTTACTTCAGTTTCCTTTACTAGATCATCCATTTTTCCATTACTGTCTACCATAATCCTTCCTGATTGGTCATGTCTTGAATCTTGTGGACTTGTAACTGTCCACTCCACCTTTTCTATTCCATTAAAATAATCCTGAGCCGTAAATGTAAGCTCAATGTTATCTCTATATAACGGGTGACTTAACTGATCTGCATACTCTGTAGTCGGTAGTAGAAATTCTACATCGGCTGTACTAGAATTAGCCTTCACACTTTCGATAATCACCCCATAAGGTTTACTAAATTCACTTGTATAATTGCCCACATAATCCTGAGCTCTGGCATAAATCTGCCCCTTGAATCCTGCAGAAAGTACGATTTCTATCCCTCCATTGGTATCCGTTTCTAAAACCTTTACTTTAGATTTAACTCCCGCTTGCTCCCTTGCGTAATCAATGGTATAAAAGCTTATTTTATGAATTCCAGAGGAGGCCACCTGATCCATTGCCTGTA
>JAEZPG010000014.1 GCA_023413555.1 Bacillota bacterium
CATAATAATCTGCTAAACGATTTAGCATTCCCTCAATATTACCGGTCTCCTCGCCGATATGGGTCATATGATGAACCATAGGGGGAAATATGCCGGAAGCTTTGATTGGTACGGAAAGAGGAACCCCCCTAGCCACCTCAGTCTTAGCGTTTAATAATACATCCCGCACAATCTTATTATCAATGGTCTTCGCAGTCATTTCCAAGGCCTCTATTAATGGAATACCAGCAACAAGCAGAGTACTTATTGTCCTAGCATATCTGGCAGAATAGGTCTTGACATTTAACTTTCCAAATACCGGAATCTTTAATGCCATTTTTGAAAAAAACATCTCTCCCTTAGGAGATTTCTTAAAGGCGATCACACCACCAATCATTGCGACTAAAGCCAATAACAAAAAGTACCACTTTGCCATAATAAAATCACTGGCATTCTTTATAATCTTAGTAATAAGGGGAAGTTCAGAGCCCATAGATGCAAATAAATTCTCAAACTTAGGAATTACCACCACGAGCATAACAATGATTACAATCAACGCCACAATCCCTACCACACAAGGATAGATGGCTGCTTTCTTTATCAGAGCCTTTAATTTATTTTCTTTCTCAAAATGAGACGCCATACGCTCAAAAGCAATCTCCAGATTACCAGAAGCCTCTCCCGCCTCTACCATATTAATTAAAATAGGTGGGAATACCTTTCCCTGCATTCTCATAGCAGTAGCCAAGTTGTCCCCTTTCTCTACGGCTATCTGAGTATCTCTTATAGCAGTTGCAAGCCTCTTGTTGTTGGTCTGTTCACTCATCATATCCAGTGCACTAATAATAGACACACCTGCAGAAAGAATGCCTACAAACTGTCTACAGAATAGGCTAAGATCCCTTGATTTTACGCCACCACCTATTGTTATATTCAAATCCTTGGATAAAGCAGATTGTGTTGCTACTTTGACAGGGATTAGACCATCTGCCTTTAACTGCGCCTTTACCTTATCCACAGAAGCTGCTTCCATGCTACCTTTTTTCTCTTTACCATCCATACCTATGGCAACGTATGAAAAGCTATCCATCTTAGTACCTCCCTAAACACACTCAAATTATGGCAATTTACATCATGAATACTTTGCGACTCATTGTGACAGGATCCTGTGAAAAAGCGACACACTTATCAGAATCAATCATTCGTTTTGCATATAGTTCATAAAGAGCATCATCCATAGTCTGCATCCCCATCTTCCGGTTAGTCTGCATTACAGATTGAATTTGATGCGCTTTAGCCTCACGTATAAGATTACGAATAGCGCTATTCGCATACATAACCTCATATGCTGCCGCTCGACCATTGCCACTAGAAAGTGGTATTAGTTGTTGGGATACTATACATTCTATAACCGTAGCCAACTGGATACGTATTTGTTGTTGTTGATATGGTGGAAATACATCTATAATACGATCAATTGTATTAGCCGCTCCAATTGTATGTAACGTAGAAAATACAAGATGTCCTGTTTCAGCTGCCGTTACAGCAATTGAAATGGTGTCCAAATCTCGCATCTCACCTACAAGAATAACATCCGGGTCCTGACGTAATGCAGATCGTAGTGCGGAGGCAAAGGTCTGAGAATCATTACCAATCTCTCTTTGATTTACAATTGCTTTCTTATGCTTATGTAAATACTCAATCGGATCCTCCAAGGTAATGATATGAGAATTATGCTTCTCATTGATTATATTGATGAGGGAAGCAAGGGTTGTAGATTTACCACTTCCTGTTGGCCCGGTCACCAACACAAGTCCCCTTTTCTTATTCGTCAACTCCACTACTGAACTAGGTATTCCCAAATCCTCTGGTTTTGGTATCGATACACCAACCAGACGAATTGCTGCAGCATAGGAGCCACGTTGCTTAAATATATTGACACGGTAACGTCCCAAATGTTGTATTGCATAGGAAAAGTCTACTTCTCCCTTCTCATCTAGTATCTCCTTATGACGCTCATCCAATAGAGCCATAACCATACTAACGGTATCATCTGGAGAAAAAACAGGTGTTCCTATATTAACCAATTCTCCATTGACACGACACTTAGGTGGAACTCCAACTGTAATATGTACGTCAGATGCTCCCTTCTCATTAGCCATGACTAAAAGTTCCTTCATTGTAATCATAAATACTACTCCTTATTCCTAACTTCGACTCTTCTGTCAAACTACTCAAATGTAACTCTCTTCATTTCTGATAAAGAGCTAATCCCCTCCATAACACAGCGACCTGCACTCATCCTAAGTGTATGCATGCCTTCCTTAATAGCCTCTGCCTCCAAATCATCCGCTGATCTATGCTCATTAATCATTTTCTTTAGCTTTGGTGTTATCGTCATAATCTCATAAATACCGATACGCCCAAAATATCCTGTCTCTCCGCAGGAAGCACATCCTCCCGGTTCATAGATTGTCAGTTCCTGATCTAGAGGTACCTTTAACAGTTCTTTATCTAAATCCGTAGCCCTAACTTTCTTTTTACAATTAGGACAAAGTCGTCTTAACAAGCGCTGAGCTATTATTCCCACAGTAGAGTCAGCAATCAAATAAGGCTCTACTTCCATATCCTCTAATCGTGCGATAGAACTGGCGGCACTGTTGGTATGCAAAGTACTTACAACGAGGTGACCTGTAATGGCTGCTTTAACGGCGATCTGTGCCGTCTCTGTATCACGTATCTCACCTATCATAATAATGTCAGGATCCTGCCGAAGAATCGAACGCAGGGCACTGGCAAAAGTAAGTCCAGCCTTTGTATTGGTCTGGACCTGATTAATTCCATCTATATTAGCCTCTACCGGATCTTCAACGGTAATAATATTTACATCTTCGTTATTGAGTTCACTTAAAGCAGTATATAAAGTAGTAGATTTACCACTTCCGGTAGGCCCTGTTACTAGAATAATGCCATGTGGATGAGCAAGAATTTGATTAAATTCTACTAATTCCTGTTGGGAAAATCCTAATTCTGATTTTTTTCTATTAAGTGCTTTTTTAGCAGTCAATCGCATAACAATCTTTTCACCAAAAACGGTAGGCAAAATTGACACCCGGATATCATATTCTGTTCGGTCCACCATCTGAGTAATTCTTCCATCCTGAGGTTTTCTCTTCTCAGATATATCCATGCCACCAATAATTTTAATACGAGCTACTATAGCAGCAAATAAGCTCATCTTATATTGCATGGTTTCCATTAGAACACCATCGATTCGATATCTTACTCGAATCCTATTCTCCATAGGTTCTATATGTATATCACTGGCGCGCTGACGAACAGCCTGTTCTATAATTGTCTTAACAAGTAAAACAATAGGCGCATTCTCTACTTCCAAATTGCTAGTATCAGCATCATCCTCTTTATATTGACTTTCTTTTTCCTTCGTATACTGTTCTGCAACAGCCATAGCTTCCTTGTTACCATAATACTTGTCGATGGCTTTAAGGACATCTGTTGTAGTAGCAACAAATGGATTCATCATTCTATCAGTAATAATGGATAGGTCATCTAATGCAATAAAATCCAGTGGATTAGCCATAGCAAGATTGATTATATTAGGATTACCATCCTTGTAACCAAAGGGAATTACCATGTGCTTTCTTAATACCTTATCTTCCACAAGATTTATTAACTCATCAGGTATCTTAATCTCAGATAGATTAACAATATCGTAATCTAATTGAATATGAAGTGCCTTGGCAATCTGATACTCAGTGACATAACCCATATCTGTCAAAACTTCACCAAGCTTGTTCTTTGATATTTTCTGCTGCTCTAAGGCATCTTTTAATTGTTCTTCAGTTACAACTCTAGCAGCAACTAATAAATCACCTAATCGTTTTTTCTTTCTACGAAATCCTTCAATTGCCATTATTCAACCCCCTTTCTCTTGACGTAAAAATATGTAGATATATTAATAATATCATTAATTTCATCTTTGTTCAACCATATTTTCCTAGTTTTATGTTATATCTGGTTTAATACTCATATATTTTTCTTACTTTTACATTATATTATTTTATTTATTAAAATTATACTCTAACATCAAAAATAAGGTACCAATTGGAATAAAATACATTTTCCTATTGGTACCTTATAATACTAATTAAAATAAACTAGCTCTTCTTCTGGTTTTGTGGTATGTTCCACGACTTTGGCATAAAGCACTGGACCTTTTCCGCGGTATTCCTTACGATATTCAACTCGAACCTCGGCCTCAATGTGAATCCATTCCTTCAATTTCAGGTCCTCCACCCCATTATAGTTGCAGACAAACCCAATAAAAGCAATGTCATCTGCACAACAGGTCATGGCAAATCTTCCCGGTACAAATTGGTTCTTTGGGAAGTTACGGTTCTTATATACAACAGCCTTCATAGACACTGTCTTACCTGCATATTTCTTAGGATTATCCATGGCATCCATATACCAGATCCCATAATCATCATCCTCAAGGGTTATCTTCTTAGCATTGACATCGTAAGGTAAGTCCTCATCCGTCTCTGGCAGTGGTGCTCCATCTAACCCTTCAAAATATACAGTAGCTTTCCGATTGACCGCCTTCACACTGCGCTTCCAATTACCTTTTTTGATATCCGGTTGACATCGATTAAAAACAATTAGGTCTGACAATCCAATCTGTTCCATAATCATGGATTTCATATTGGTATTGTATATCTCAAAGGTAGTGGCATCTATGGTGGAAATCACCTGTACCACTGGCCAATTCTCAGGAAGTACTTCATCTACCAGACGGGATACCTTCCACATCCCGTTAAATTCAATTAACACACGTGCTGGATGATAAAATGCCTCTAGTCGTTTTATAAATTCCGTTGTTAGCTCCTCTTCCTCTTCTACTGTAACAACATCTACTTTTAAATTTGAAAGGGAAACTTCATCAAATTCTTCCGTTCCTTCTTCGCATAGAATTAACAGCGTCTTTTCTCCATCGACAAAATCCGGATCCGAAATTGTATCTTTTATAAAGGTGGTCTTTCCACTTTCCAAAAAACCTGTAAATAGGTAAACAGGGATTTCCATACTTAATCATCCTTTTATTTTCTTTATTTCTTACACATGAAAAAGTTGTTCCAATTGTGATTGATCAATATTAGAACCAATGACACATAGTTTACCGGTAATCTCAGGTGTACCGGTACGAATCTCGTATTCCCCTGGAACTAAGTCAAAATAAATCCACTCTCCACATACATCCGGAACAATTCCCTTTGCTCGTAAGACAATACCATATTTATCGGTATTTGCTAAGGTCTCCAAAATTTCCTTCATCTCATCTTTACTGTATCGATGTGGTGTCTCTATACCCCAGCTGGTGAATACCTCATCCGCATGGTGATGGCCTTCATGATGATGGTCATGATTGTGTCCGCAGCAGCATTCCCCATCATGGTCATGATGATGCTCGTGATGATGCTCGTGGTCGTGATGATGCTCATGGTCGTGATGATGCTCGTGATCATGATGATGTCCTCCACAAGACGGACAGATTTCTTCCTCATCCATAAGCTCCTCCACCATTGAGCGGGTTGACTCCATTGCCTCTAGCACCTTTTTACCATCCAATTGTTCCCATGGTGTGGTAATAATGGTTGCTTTCTCATTATGCTGTCTTATTAAATCAATGGTAGCATCCAGCTTGTCCTCTTTGATATTCTGAGTACGACTAAGTACAATAGTCTTAGCATTTTCTACTTGATTATTAAAGAATTCGCCAAAGTTCTTCATGTACATTTTACATTTGGTAGCATCAGCTACCGTAACCAAACTATTTAAGTGGATATCAGTATCTTCTGCCACACCCTGCACTGCCTTAATTACATCAGACAGCTTTCCAACACCTGATGGCTCAATGATGATTCGATCTGGGGAAAACTTTGCAAGTACCTCTTTTAATGCTGTTCCAAAATCCCCTACTAAGGAACAACAGATGCAGCCGGAATTCATTTCTGTAATCTCTACTCCTGCATCCTTTAAGAATCCCCCATCTATGCCAATCTCACCAAATTCATTTTCAATTAAAACAAGCTTTTCCTCTACAAAAGCTTCTTGTAAAAGCTTTTTAATGAGTGTTGTTTTTCCGGCACCAAGAAAACCAGAAAATATATCTATTTTTGTCATATTAATCCTTCCCTATGGTTCTTCTTCTCTTCCACGGGGAGTGGACCTCCTTTCTCGCAATTGCTTTCTTATGACACTTTTGTACCATAGTTAGTATTATAACACTTTTGCTACATTTTTCGCGATAAAAATTATCATATTTCTCTTGTATAGATTTTCAGCCATTGTGCCTCCTCATTAGACAGATTTGGACTTAAGACCTCATAAACACGTTTATGATAGGAATTTAATCTCTGCTTTTCCGTGGCATTCATACAAGTAGGATCGATGGCATCCAGATCAATTGGAGCCAAAGTAAGGGTATCAAAATACATAAATTGACCATATTCATTCTTAACACCCTGCCTGCAAACCAATTCATTTTCAATTCGAATACCATAGCATCCTTCCATATAAATCCCGGGTTCATCTGTGGTAACCATGCCAACTTCCAAAATGCAACTGTCATTACGTTCAGGTACTTTCTTCCAGCGAAAACCATTAGGTGCCTCATGAACATTGAGGAGATACCCTACGCCATGTCCAGTGCCACATTTATAATCTAAATCCATATTCCACATTGGTCCCCGTGCCAGAATATCCAAGTTCATTCCAGTACAGCCATGAAGAAATTTTGCGTTAGCTAAGTTAAGCATACCATTTACCACGGCAGTAAAATGTTTCTTTTGTTGATCATCCACTTTACCTAAAGCAAAGGTTCTGGTAATATCAGTGGTTCCTTCATAGTATTGGCCACCGGAATCTACTAATAGTAAGCCTTCTGGTTCTAGTGTTGCAAAAGAGGACTCAGTGGCACTGTAATGCATCATTGCGGCATTTTCTTTATACGCACATATGGTGTCAAAGGATAACCCCAAATACCCTTCCTGACTTTCCCTTAGGTTCTTTAGATAATCACTGGCAGATAGCTCTGTAATGGTCATTCGGCCTACATTATTCTTTAACCAATACATAAACTTAGTGACAGCCAGCCCATCCTTAATATGAGCTTTCACCAAATTCTGAATCTCTGTTTCATTTTTGATTGCTTTCATTAAGGTAGAAGGATTTGGTTTGTCATAAATCTTAATGCCGTTTTGCAGGCTGTTGGTAATGCAATAATTTACACGATTCTCATCTAACAGAACCTTCTCCTCCACAGACACTGACGAAAGATAGGAATAAATATCATTATATTCTTTTAGGGTGATTGCATTCTCCTCTAGATATTTCCTAACTTCTTTATTCAATTTGTCTTGGTCTACAAAAAACAATGTATCCTCAAGAGTGATTACCAAATAGGATAGCACCACAGGATTATGTTTTACATCATTTCCTCGAAGATTTAAAATCCAAGCAATATCATCAAGGGAAGTAATCACATGAAGGGTTGCTCCTACTTGCTTCATCTCTTCTCTAATTCTAGCCAATTTATTGCTACAACATTCTCCTGCATAACAATTTTCTAATAGATAGACCGGCTCCTTCGGAAGTGTAGGTCTATCTTTCCAGCATAGATCCACCAGATCTTCTGCAAAAGAAAGGCTGATCGTCTTACCCTTCAATTTTCTAGAAAGCTCGTCCCCCCATTTTGCGGATACTACTTTTCCATCAAAGCCAAGAACCCCATTCTCTGACATTTCCTCAAGAAGAAACTCCTCTATAGATGGAACCCCATCCTCACCCAGTCGAAACAGTTCAATCGTGGAATTGTGTAATTGTCTGGCAGCCTGAATAAAGTATCGGCCATCAGTCCATAACCCTGCTTTCGTTAGAGTTACCACCAATACCCCTGCAGATCCTGTAAACCCAGACATAAACTGCCTGGCAGTAAAATACTCCCCCACATATTCGGACTGATGGTAATCGGCAGTTGGAATAATATAAGCCTCCAGACCTTTTTCTTTCATTATACTACGAAGTAATGCTAACCTTTCTAAGATCATAATAACCTCCATCCTAAGTCTAACCCGTTTCTATTACTCCTTTATTATAGTTATTCCAGATAAAAATGCAAGAAGAGGAAGTTTCAAAGGCAACCAGTAACTGCTTTCGCAGTCACTGTTTTCCTTCTACTACTTCCTCCTTCTGATTCGTATTATTACATTTACCATTCTGTACACTGATTGTTAATAGTGTATCCCCTAATTGAGTAAATACTACACCTAATAACTCAATATCATCTTTATCACAGCATTTGGATATTGAGCAAGCTACAGCAGTTACAAAGGAGACTAATTCACAAGGGCTCATACAGCACATACTATACCTCTAAAAGTTTCATATGGTTAGTATATGCAACCATACTTAGATTCGAAACTCTCCCGAAGCTTTTTAAGAGCCTTTTTTTCGATTCTGCTAACATAGGACCGGGAAATATTAAGGCCAACCGCAATTTCTCTCTGGGTCACCTCTTTATTATCTCCCAGTCCATATCTTAACACTATTATTTGTCTCTCCCGTTCTGTTAACACTTCATTCACTAGTGTATATAATAACTGGATGTTTCTTTTCAGCTCCAGATTCTCAACAATGTCAATATCAACACTTTCTATAATATCTAACAGATTTATTTCGTTACCTTCTTTATCGGCCCCTATGGGTTCATAATAATATACCTCTTTTGACTGCTTCTTTTCCCCACGAAGCAGCATCAAAAGTTCATTTTCAATACATCTGC
>JAEZPG010000048.1 GCA_023413555.1 Bacillota bacterium
TTGCCTTGTCTACTTAAGGGGAATCATATCATCTTTTTGGCCAGAGCCTTTTCTCTATTCTATTTACACATTAAATACTTCGTCTTCTCTTAATGCCTTTAATTTCTCCTCTGCATCCTCCATGCTAGAACCCTTTACACCAAAGTAGAACTTAATCTTAGGCTCGGTTCCGGATGGACGAACGGCACACCATGCATCGTCTGTTAAGTCAAAGTACAATACATCAGACTTAGGAAGGCCGGTAGAGAATACTTCCTTTGTCTTCATATCAGTAATGGTATCAGCCTGATAATCTCTAAACTTAAGCACCTCGTAGCCACCCATCTTGGTTGGTACGTTAGCACGATAACTAGCCATGATCTCTTTAATCTTCTCCATACCAGTAATTCCTTTTAAGGTAACGGCTTTCAAATCTTCCTTAAAGTAACCATAGGTCTTATACATGTTTTGAAGCTGTTCATATAAGGTAATACCTTGAGATTTATAATAAGCTGCCGCTTCGCAGAAAGCCATAACGGCAACTACTGCATCTTTATCTCTAGCATGAGTACCAATGAGACAGCCATAGCTTTCTTCATATCCAAAGACATATTCATTTTCATGAGTCTCTTCAAATAACTTAATCTTTTCTCCAATAAACTTAAAGCCGGTTAAAACTTCAATTAATCTTGCATTGTATTTCTTTGCAATCTGATCGGTAATGTTACCGGTTACAATGGTCTTTATTAAAGCACTATTCGCTGGAAGAATACCATGAGCCCGTTTCTGAGAGAATTCATACTCTGCAATCATGGCTCCTGACATATTGCCAGTTAAAAGAACAAATTCTCCCTTATCATCACGGATGCATACCCCAAGACGGTCAGCATCTGGATCGGTTGCCAGAATTACATCTGCTCCTACTTCATCTGCTAATTTTTTTGCTAAGGTAAATACCTTCGGATCTTCTGGATTAGGATAGGAAACTGTTGGGAAGTTACCATCCGGCATCTCCTGCTCCTCTACTACATAGACATGTTCAAAGCCAATTTCCTTAAGAATACGTCTTACCGGAAGATTGCCGGTTCCATGTAATGGAGTAAACACAATCTTAAGGTCTTTGCCAGCTTCAGAGATAGGGTTAATCACTAATTTCTTCAGTTCTTCTATATAGGAATCATCAAGCTCTTTGCCTACTACATGATATAAGCCGGCATCGATGGCCTGTTGTTTGTCCATGGTCTTAATGGAGGTAAACTCTTGGATGGCATTCACCTCTCCAATAATCTCAGCATCCTTAGGAGCGGTAACCTGAGCGCCATCCTCCCAATATACTTTATAACCGTTGTACTCCGGTGGGTTATGGCTGGCAGTTACTACAATACCTGCGATACAGCCAAGCTTGCGAACGGTATAGGAAAGTACTGGTGTTGGTCGAAGGGACTCATAGGTATAAGCTTTGATTCCATTGGCACATAAACAAAGTGCTGCAGCTGTCGCAAATTCTACAGACATATTTCTGGAGTCGTAAGCAATGGCAACGCCTTTGTCCTGTCCGCCCTGTTTGATAATATAGTTAGCAAGGCCCTGTGTAGCTTTTCCTACCGTATAAATATTCATACGATTTGTACCAGCACCTACGATACCACGTAAACCTCCCGTCCCAAACTCTAACTCTTTAAAAAAACGGTCTTTAATCTCTGTATAATTATCTGCTATGGCTTTTAATTCATTACGGGTGTCAACATCAAAATATTCATCGGATGCCCATAAGTTATATTTGTCCATATAATTCATACTAATATCCTCTTTTCTAATATTATCCTAGCCTTAATCATACTATTACGTTTCAATTATATATGTTTTTTTTTTATATTTCAATCCTCGTATGTTCCATTAAATAACACAATGCCCTTATATCATTCCTTTATATACAAAAAAACTCCTAATGACCCTTTTCGTACCATGGTATCATTAGGAGTTTATTATTTATCCTCTTATCAAATAGCAGATGTTCTGCGCAATATTATGCCTGATTAACAGAACCAAATAGTTCCATCTTTTCTTTTACAGTAGCTTTAATAGCTTCATATCCAGGCGCTAATATCTTACGAGGGTCAAAGCCTTTCCCCTGAAGATCCTTACCAGCTTCAATATATTCTCTTGTAGCAGCTGCAAATGAAAGCTGACATTCCGTATTAACATTGATCTTAGCAACACCAAGAGAGATTGCCTTCTTAATCATATCTTCAGGAATTCCAGTACCACCATGAAGTACTAAAGGCATATCACCAGTTAATTTCTGAATTGCATCTAAAGTCTCAAAGCTTAAGCCTTCCCAGTTAGCTGGATACTTGCCATGAATATTGCCAATACCAGCAGCAAGCATTGTAACACCAAGATCAGCAATTGCTTTACATTCCTGTGGATCAGCACATTCCCCTTTGCCGATTACACCATCTTCTTCTCCACCGATGGAACCAACTTCTGCTTCGATAGACATTCCTTTTTCATTACAGATTTCAACTAATTCCTTAGTCTTTGCAATGTTTTCTTCAATCGGATAATGAGAACCATCAAACATAATGGATGAGAATCCAGCTGCGATACATTGTTTAGCACCTTCATAGGAACCGTGATCAAGGTGAAGAGCTACAGGTACTGTAATGTTAAGTTCTTCCAACATACCATTTACCATACCTACGATTGTTTTATAACCACACATGTACTTTCCTGCTCCCTCAGAAACACCAAGGATTACTGGGGAATTCAGTTCCTGTGCAGTTAATAGAATAGCTTTTGTCCACTCTAAATTATTAATATTAAACTGACCTACTGCATAATGGCCAGCTTTTGCTTTAGTGAGCATTTCTTTCGCTGATACTAACATAAATGACCTCCATATTATCTACTTGTTTATCTACTTGTTATGACATAGAACTTATAAGTATCTATTTATCTTTCCGTATTCAGTCCTATGTCATGTGTATTATAACCTATCTTTCCGAAAAAGAAAACCAAATTTTCACACTATTGCTTAGCCTGCTAATCCTCCATCCAGATAGGATGCTACAACAACATCTCCATCTCCAGTCATACCAGGATATACCCTTACCTTTTGCTCCATTAATGTTTCCAAGGCTTCCTGGCCAATGCCTCCACAGATTAAGGTAGTAACCTTAAGTTCCTCTAGCAGTTTAACCGCAGATTCATGCCCGTTTCCATCACAAGCCATTTCCTTCTGTTCTACTAATATCTGATTATAAATATCATATATCTTAAATTTTTTCGCTTTTCCAAAATGCTGATCAATCTCATTGCTATCAGTAATTGGAACTGCTATTTTCATAGAACCCCCGATTTTAATGTTCTTTTCTTCTTCCACTGGACACTGTTCTTCAATGAAAGCGGCTGTCTCATCCAGATATGGAACCTGAAGTTCTTCTACCAGTCCTTTATCCACTGCAGCAGGAATTGCTGGATCAATTGGAACACGGTCTAACACGGGAATGTGATATTTCGTACTCACCTCATCTACATGACTTTCACCAAAGACACTAATCTTCTCGCCACAATTGCCACAGGTAATATAACTGTAGTTCTCCACCAGACCCAGGATAGGTACATTCATGGCCTTTGCCATATTAACCGCCTTTCCAACAATCATGGAAACAAGCTCTTGTGGAGAAGTCACGATAATAATGCCATCCAGTGGGATGCTTTGAAATACAGTTAATGGTACATCTGCTGTTCCAGGAGGCATATCCACAAACATATAATCCACCTGATCCCAGATGACTTCGGTCCAAAACTGCTTTACCGTACCAGCAACGATTGGTCCTCTCCAAACTACTGGCATTTCCTCTGAATCCAATAGAAGGTTCACAGACATTACTTTAATACCCTCTTTGCTTACTGCAGGCAAGATTCCCAACTCATTACCAGATGCTTTACTGTTGATACCAAAGGTTTTTGGAATCGAAGGACCGGTAATATCTGCATCAAGGATTGCCGTCTTATATCCTTTGCGGTTCATAAGTACAGACAGATAAGATGTGGTTAAGGATTTTCCTACTCCTCCTTTACCGCTAACTACTCCGATTACTTTCTTCACTTTACTATATTGATTCACTGGCTCTAACATACTCGTTCTGTTGTCTGAAGAGCAGGTAGTAGAACAGCTGTTGCAATTGCCTGAACAACTCATATTTGTAAATCTCCTTTCATATCCTATTATGCATGAAATGTTCCTTAAATATTGAACGCTGCATATACATATACATATAAAATGATATTTGATTTATCTCTAAAAAAGATAAATCCTTCGGGTGAATTATAAGTTAACTACCAACCTATGTCAATAGTACCCACGTTCCATTGGCAAAACAAGATGATTCAAAAAATTGTGGTTATATGAAAATTATCTAGTATTCTAGTAGAAATTGTGTTATATTGATATTCGGTGGCACTTTGCCTAGATGGTAGGTAATATGACCATATGGAGGATAAATATGAGCGAAGCTATAATTAAATTTGAAGAAAAGTTAAAAGAACTTGTTCAAATTGCTAAGAAGAACAAAGGTGTAATTGAAGTAGAAAAAGTCAATGATTTCTTTAAAGAACTTAACCTTAACGTTACACAGATAGATAAAATATATGAGTATTTAGAGGCACATAACATTGTAGTTCTTAACTTGACAGACGATGAGCCGGATGACAGCGTTTTATTAGAATTGGAAAATGACGAAGAGCTTGCCATGGTAGAAGATTTGGCCTCTTCCAATGCTATTATGTCAGACGACCCTGTTAAGCTATACTTAAAGGAAATTGGAAGCTACCCTCTTCTTTCTATTGAGGAAGAAATAGCCTTAGCAAAGAAGATAGAAGATGGAGACGAAATGTCTAAAAAGATTCTGGCAGAATCCAACCTTCGTCTGGTTGTCAGCATCGCAAAACGTTATGTGGGAAGAGGCCTTTCTTTTTTGGATCTTATTCAAGAAGGTAACCTTGGTCTAATTAAAGCAGTGGATAAATTCGATTACACCAAAGGCTATAAATTCAGTACCTATGCCACCTGGTGGATTAGACAGGCAATCACTCGTTCCATTGCAGACCAGTCTAGAACCATTCGTATTCCTGTGCATATGTCGGAGGTAATTAACAAAACATACAGAGTTTCCCGCAGCTTACTTCAGGAACTAGGACGTGAGCCAACAGAGCAGGAGCTTGCAGAAGCTATGAACCTTCCAATTGATAAGATTAGAGAGATTCTTAAGGTTTCTGCTGACCCGATTTCTCTGGATACTCCAATCGGAGAGGAAGATGATAGTCACTTAGGAGACTTTATTAAAGATGATTCCATTATAGGACCAGAGGATGCTGCTGCTTACTCTGTACTCCAGGATCAAATCGGAAAACTATTAGATACCTTAACAGAACGTGAACAGCGCGTTCTGATCCTACGATTTGGTTTAAAAGATGGTCGTACCAGAACCTTAGAGGAAGTTGGCAGAGAGTTTAATGTTACCCGTGAACGTATCCGACAGATTGAAGCAAAGGCTTTAAGAAAACTACGTCACCCAAGCCGCGCAAGAATGTTAAAAGGATATGATATTCTATAATAATAAAGGGGTTGCCGTACATCTGATTCTCATCAGCTGTACGACAGCCCCTTTGATAGTGGTAAAGAAGGCCCCCATAGCCCCTATAATCCACATAGGTAATTTATGTAATCCTTATCTGCAGCCATCTCATAAAACGCCAATATTGCTGCTCCCTTATTAAAATCTTTCTCTCTCATCTGTGATGGAATGATAGTGATACTTCTCTGTTTACGAAAGACAAAGCTGTTATTCACCAGATATTCTATCTTTTTTAACACAGAGCTATCCAATTCCAATATACTTCCTGTAATAACGACTGCTTCTGGATCATAGAGATTCACTATATTGGTAATAGCAAGGGTGGTGACTTGAATAAAGCTTTCTAGCGCCCGTAAAGCAGAAGGTTCTCTATTGCCAAGGTTTTTATTAAATTCTTTAATTGATGAACAATTACTATCTTTCAACAGTGCTTCTATACTTCCATATTGTTCATAACAACCTCTGTTTCCACAACTACATCTTGGCCCATCACATTTAATACTCATATGACCAACCATACCTGAGAGCCCTACACATCCCTTCTGAATATTATATCCATTGGTGAAATCACCTCTTATCTCATTCGAAATCGCCAGAAAATAATATTTTTTACTGTGATTATATAATCCATAAGCCATCTCTGTTAAAAGCAAGCCCATTCGCTCATGCTCTAAAATAACTGGCAGACCATATCTCTGCTTTAAGTTGCTTCTAAGGTAGTTGTCATCTATGCCTAACTGATTCCCTTTAAATACGACGGAGCCTTCTTCCCTGTTTATAAAATAATTATCTGTAATTCCTATAGCTGCAATCCGAATATTCTTGCTCTTTGCACACTCAACTAGTTGATCTACTATTTCCTTAATATGATTCATAAACTGAGTTTTTGAACTAATGTTGTCAATAAGGACCTTTTTCTCGCATATGACGCCCTCTTCTGCATCGTATAGCTGCCCATTAATAAAATACTCTGTAATATGTATGCCGATAGCTACCAGCTTACCGGCTGCCACCTTTAATAAAACAGGCTTGGGTCCTGAGGTTGAATGCTTTACCTCCTGAGACTCTACTTCGACTACCAATCCATTTGATAAAAAAGTATTAATGATGTTGGTAATACTCATTTTAGATAACCCTAATTGCTGAGCCAAATCTCGTCTGGAACACGTTCCCTGAAAAACTAGTATTCTCAAGGTACGCATAAGATTCTCTAACCGCATCCCTTTTTGATTTTTTCCTTCTAGGTTCATAGTCACACCTCCTATAAGCCTTTTGTATAGTTGCATATAAGTCTACATTTCTATTATATAATCTGACTTTCTTAAGGTCAATGAGATGACTATTAATATTTGTTAATGCAGTCTCGCTATTGCTGTCTCCACACGATGCTCTGCCTCCTCAGAGGTTTTTCCACCCTGTACATAGGCAATCATCTCTTCCTTCTCTCTCGCGCTTAAGGCTGAGAACTTTTCCATGGCTGTAACATCCATAGCCAATCTAAAACCGAACCCTACTGGTAATGCTCCAATATCATATACGCTCATGATAGCACCTCCTATTGAGATATTTATATTTATCAATAGTATTCTCACTAACCTCTCAAATTATTAA
>JAEZPG010000052.1 GCA_023413555.1 Bacillota bacterium
CAATCCAAGTTCACCTTCTCATCCATGTCTTTTTGAAACTGAAAGAACCGTTTTACAAAAGGTACAATCAACGAACCATCACTGGCTGGGCTACGATATTTCCTGTCCATGATGGTGACCATGTTCTTTCCATAAATTTGCTTCGCCAGTATCCTATTTGTGTTGCATGAGCTAATAGCACGGGTGTTGTATATAAATACAGGTGTTCTTTTTTTAAGAGGCCTAATACTATTTAAATACTTAGTGACGATATAGGATGGAGCACCATGGTATACAGGCGTTCCGATAATCAATGCATCAAAATCATTTAGATCAACAGGAGGGGCATGATCAAACGAACACTGGTTTACTTGGCACTGCCCCCTTAGGCTTTCAAACATCAGTCCGGCCACCTTCTTGGTCGAACCCGCTCCGGAAAAATAAAGTATCATAATCTTTTTCATGTTCCTTCTCCAATCTGAATCACTAACAGATATATAGCATTACAACGAACCATTACAACTCACTATTACTACACAAAAAGGCCCTGTCTCCAGCATATAGCCAGACACAGAACCTATCTCAAATTATCTATTTCTTAAAGAAGCCTTTTTTCTTTTTCGTATCTTCCTCAGGAGTTTGAACATTTACACTGCCACCCATGGCTTCGTCAAATTTCTCCAACAATTCCTTCTGCTCTTGAGTTAACTTGGTTGGAACATTAACCACAAGAGTTACATAGTGATCCCCTCTTACGTTCTTATTACGTAATGTTGGTACCCCTTTTCCTCTTAACCGAACCTTGGTATCAGTCTGAGTTCCAGGCTTTACTGTATAAATTACTTCTCCATCTACAGTTTTAATCCTTAAATCTCCGCCTAATGCAGCTTGAGCAAAAGAAATGGATACAGTGGAGAAGATATCATAATCCTGACGAATAAAGACAGGATGTCTGCTAACAATCACTTCAACTAACAGGTCACCTCTTGGACCGCCATTTTGTCCTGGCTCACCTTTACCCTGGATACGAATACTCTGACCATCGTCAATTCCAGCTGGAATGGATACGCTTATCTTCTTTCTTCTACTGATATATCCAGTGCCATAACAGTCATTACATTTTTCTTTTACTATCTTTCCTTTACCATTACAATCAGGACAAGGCTGGACGCTCTGAGTCATGCCAAAGAAGGATTGTTGCGTATATACAACCTGGCCTTTACCCTGACATTTTGGACATGTCTCTGGATTCGTTCCGGCCTTCGCACCGGTTCCGTGGCAAGTTGTACATTCTTCCTTTAAGTTTAAGTCCAATTCTTTCTCTACACCAAAGCAAGCTTCTTCAAATGTAATACGCACACTGGTACGTACATTAGCACCCTTCATAGGACCATTGCTAGTACGACGGCTTCTTCCGCCACCAAATAAGTCTCCAAAGATATCACCGAATATGTCTCCCATATCCATATTGCTAAAATCAAAGCCTCCGGCTCCACCAGCTCCACCACCCTCAAAGGCAGCATGACCAAATTGGTCATATTGTCTACGCTTATCTGGGTCACTTAAAACCGCATAGGCCTCACTGGCTTCCTTAAACTTTGCTTCCGCTTCTTTGTCCCCTGGGTTGGTATCGGGATGATATTTTTTGGCTAATACTCTATATGCTTTTTTCAGATCTGCGTCACTAGCTTGCTTTGAAACACCTAGGACCTCATAATAATCTCGTTTGTCTGCCATATCCTTCACCTTTCATTAACAGCTCATCTATCTCTATTACACTCCCTAAAAGGGTCTTCTTTTAAGTAGCCCGAAAGATAGGCCGTCTGGTCAGACAGCCTATCTCCTACAGTAACTGGTAGTATAACACTATTTGTCACAAAATGCTACTAGTAATATTATACTTGTAAATTAAACTTCTCTATAATCTCCATCTACTACGTTGTCATCCTGAGGAGTTGCACCTGCATCAGCGCTTTGAGCACCACCCATATCTGGGCCTGCACCTGCTGCCTGAGCCTGCTCGTATACCTTAGAGAATAATGCCTGAGCAGAATTCATTAATTTTTCCTTAGCAGCCTTTAAGTCTTCTACTTCACCTTCGGACATAACCTCAGGGTTAGATTTTTCAACTAATTCTTTCAAATGAGCAAGATCTGCTTCTACAGTTGATTTATCTGTATCTGCAAGCTTATCGCCTACTTCCTGTAATGCCTTTTCCGTCTGGAATACCATAGCATCTGCATCATTTCTTGTATCAACAGCTTCTTTACGTTTCTTATCTTGAGCTTCGTACTCTGCCGCTTCTTTTACTGCTTTTTCAATATCAGAATCACTCATATTAGAGCCAGCTGTAATTGTAATATGCTGTTCTTTACCAGTTCCAAGATCCTTAGCGGATACATTTACAATACCGTTTGCATCGATATCAAAGGTAACTTCGATTTGAGGCACACCTCTTCTTGCTGGTGGGATTCCATCTAGTCTAAATTGTCCAAGAGATTTGTTATCTCTGGCAAATTGTCTTTCACCTTGAACTACATGAATATCTACAGCAGTCTGATTATCAGCTGCAGTGGAGAATACCTGGCTCTTCTTTGTAGGAATCGTAGTATTTCTCTCAATTAATCTGGTAGCTACGCCACCCATTGTCTCAATGGATAAGCTAAGAGGGGTAACATCTAAAAGAAGGATATCTCCAGCACCTGCATCACCAGCTAATTTACCACCCTGAACAGAAGCGCCGATAGCTACACATTCATCTGGGTTTAAGCTCTTACTTGGCTCTTTACCAGTTAACATTCTAACTTTATCTTGTACAGCTGGGATTCTTGTAGAACCACCAACTAATAATACCTGACCTAATTCAGAAGAAGTGATACCTGCATCGCGAAGAGCGTTCTGAACTGGAGTAGCTGTTCTTTCTACTAAATCATGAGTCAACTCATCGAATTTAGCTCTGGTCAAGTTCATATCAAAATGCTTTGGACCCTCTGCTGTTGCAGTGATGAAAGGAAGGTTGATGTTAGTAGTAGTTGCACTGGATAATTCTTTCTTCGCTTTTTCTGCAGCTTCTCTTAATCTCTGAAGTGCCATCTTATCTGTAGATAAGTCCACACCTTCCTGTTGTTTAAATGTATCAATCATATAACGAACAACTTTCTCATCAAAGTCATCGCCACCAAGTCTGTTATCACCGCTAGTTGCTAATACTTCGATAACACCATCACCGATTTCAATAATGGAAACATCGAAAGTACCACCACCAAGGTCATATACCATAATCTTCTGCTCATGCTCATTATCAAGACCGTAAGCAAGGGCTGCTGCTGTAGGCTCGTTGATAATACGTTTTACATCTAGACCTGCAATCTTACCTGCATCCTTGGTTGCCTGACGCTGAGCATCGTTAAAGTAAGCTGGAACAGTAATAACTGCTTCTGTTACCTTTTCACCAAGATATCCTTCTGCATCTGCTTTTAATTTCTGAAGAATCATAGCAGAGATCTCCTGTGGAGAATGCTTCTTATCATCGATGGTTATTTTAAAATCAGTACCCATATGTCTCTTAATTGAAGAGATTGTCTTATCTGAATTGGTTACAGCCTGACGTTTTGCTGGTTCACCAACAAGTCTTTCACCAGTCTTTGTAAAAGCTACTACGGATGGAGTAGTTCTAGCACCTTCTGTATTAGCAATAACAACAGGTTTACCACCTTCCATAACAGCTACACATGAATTTGTTGTTCCTAAATCAATACCAATTATTTTGCCCATAATATATTCCTCCTAAATATACTGAATTCTATTAATTATTTTGTTAAATTACACGTTAATTATGCTACCTTAATTAGCTACTTTAACCATGCTGTGACGTACTACAGTTTCCCGGTACATATAACCCTTTAAAAATTCCTCAACCACAACATTCTCACCGTATTCCTCATCCTCTACATGCATCACCGCATTGTGGAAGTTTGGATCAAATTCCTGTCCGACAGCCTCAATCTGTTTTACACCGGCATCTTCTAAAGTTTGAAGCAATTGCTTATAAATAGCCTCCACACCCTTTGCAAAACCGCTTTCCTTCTCTTCCTCAGTTATGGAAGCTAGGCCTCTTTCAAAGTTATCGATAACTGGCAGAATCTTTTCTATAATATCCTTGGCACCTAATTCAAACATCAAACTTTTTTCTTTCTCAGTACGCTTTCTGTAATTATCGAATTCCGCCATATTGCGAATCAAGCGATCATTTAATTCCTCTAATTGTTGATCTTTTTTATCTTTTTTCTTATCCTTTTTAAATAAAGACTTAGATTTCTTTTCTTCACCATCTTCTTTCTTTAAAGACGCTTTTTCTACCTGTTCAGGAGCCTCTGTATCATCTTCCTCGGTATTCTCAGTCTCAACTGTGTCTTCCTCATTCAGGGCTTCTTCCAGTGCTTCTTCAAAATCAACAGAAGTTTTTTCATCCTTCATTGCTTCATCCTCATTTCGTTCTTTTTCTCCCACGACTTAACCACCTTTCTCCCAATTATCCTTTATTTCTTCTTAAATATCTCATCCAACTGAACCATTAAGGTTTGCAGAGTACTGACTACCTTTTCGTAATCCATTCGTTTTGGGCCTACAATGCCTATCTTTCCATAAACACCTTCCTCTATCTCATAGGTTGCGGTAACAACTGAACAATCATGCATCGATGGAATTGGTGTTTCATTGCCAATATAAACTTGGATGCCTCGCTGATTCTCATCCTCTAACTTATCGCTAATGAGATCGGTTAGCTGTTTCTTCTCTTCAAAGGTATATAGAAGATCTGAGGCCATATTCTTATCGGCTAATTCCGGATATTTAAGAATATTTGTTGCTCCTGAAGTATAAATCTGTGGATCCTCATCCTCCTGAAGCGCTTCTGCCACCGAATCTAAAATATCACTCACCAAATCTTTATATTCTCCAACCTGATCTTTCATTTTTTGAATGATTGACATACTGATTTCAGTTAAATCCAGTCCCTGTAAAAAAGTATTCAGTACAATGTTCAGCTTGAGAATCATTTCCTTATCCACTGGATTCATTGTATGAATCATCTTATTTTTTACGACATTACTATCAATGACGATAATTACAAGAAGTTGATTCATGTCTACTTCTGTCAGTTGAATAAATTTAACCTTTTTATGCTTATACTGAGGTGCTGACACTAAAGTTGCATAGTTGGTGTTAACAGCCAAAAGCTTTGCTACCTGCTTTAACAGAACATCTATTTTATCAGCCTTTTCATTCAACTGATTTTTAATTTCATCAATCTCCTGAATCTTATCCTCCATAAGTGCATCTACATAAAGTCGATACCCTTTATCTGAAGGAATTCTTCCTGCGGAAGTATGAGGCTGTAGAATATAACCCATTTCCTCCAAATCTGACATCTCATTACGAATTGTTGCACTGCTTAGGTTTAGATCTGTGTACTTGGAAATTGTTCTGGAGCCTACCGGTTCCCCTGTTTCCAAGTAAGTCTTAATGATAGCTTTTAAAATCTTCAATTTTCTATCGTCTAACTTCACTTCATCACTTCCTGTATGAGATGCTTAATAGTTTCTACATAAGAGATTTTATGCATCGGTTTTTATATTGTTAGCACTCATCTGGTTAGAGTGCTAATACCTTTATAGATAAGATATCACTCTGTTTTTTGTTTGTCAAGAAGTATTTGTGAATATATTAAATGAACAACCACCTATTTTCTTCTCTCTATTCATCCAACAGAAAGTCTGCCATAACATAATTGCTGACATCCCGTCCTTTTTCCGTCAGCGCAAGATATTGTTTTCCTGCATCGCTAGTAATCTCAAGTAGTCCCTCATTACTATGCTTGCTTATCACGTTCTCGTAAACTTCCTTTATACTGATACCAAAGCGAATTTCAAATTCTTCTAAACTAACTCCTTTTGTCAGCCTTAGACCCAAAAACATAAACTCTTCCATCTGATTTTCCTTGGTCAGCTCTGTTCGATTCTTATGAAGTTTTTCTTGCATAGTAGAAGCATCTATACCTCCATCCAGATAACTTAAGTAACGATCCATATCCGTTTCATTCTGATACCTCACAGGTCTTAAATAGGAAGAAGCTCCAAGGCCAAAGCCTATATAGTCGGTACCATTCCAGTATAAAGAGTTATGCCTGCAGGCATAGCCTTTCTTTGCATAATTAGAGATTTCATATCGTTCATAGCCACCCCCTTTTAATATTTCTTTTGTCCGTGCATACATAAGCCTGTCCACTTCCTCTGTCGGAAGTAGATTCTCTTCTGGCATACCTTCTCCATACTTCTCATAAAATGGAGTTCCTTCCTCTATTATGAGACTATACGCCGAAATGTGAGTTGGCCGAAGTACAATCACCTTTCTTAAGGTGTCCTCATAACTCTCAAGAGTCTGGCCAGGAAGGGCAGACATCAAATCTACATTGATATTCATAAAGCCGGCTTCTCTCGCCAACTGATAGTTATGAAGAAATTCCTCGTAAGTATGGATTCTACCAAGAAGCTTCAGTTCTGTGTCATTAGCTGATTGAAGGCCGATACTCAATCGATTTACCCCAGCCAATCGGTACGTACGAAGTTTCTCTTTTGATAAGGTTCCCGGATTGGCCTCGATGGTGATCTCAATATCCTCCTTCCCATCTAGTAGCTTACTCTTATCAATCTCAAAGCTCTCATAAATGGCATCTAGTATCTCTTCGATTTGATTGCCTTCTAGGCTACTTGGAGTCCCCCCTCCAAAGAAAATAGAAACCACCTGATACTGTTTCTTTAAATTTTTATCGCATCTAATCTCTTTCTTTAATGCTTCTATATAATCTGCTTTTCTATCCTTTGTAACGGGACCGGATAAAAAATCACAGTAAGCACATTTTTTTACACAAAATGGAATATGCACATAGATTCCTAATGGTTGTTTACCCAAGACATTTCGCCTCATTTCTAATTATTTCTTCTATCATATCATGTAACTTTCAGACAAAACAGGAACTTTTCATTTTTGGTTAAATTAACCTTTGTCTGGATACTTTATTCATAAGGGTGTATGTGTTATACTTCCTACTACGACACTTTTTGACATTATTATACGGATTTATAAATTAACACCATTCCAATACCATAAAGGATTATATTTACTATGAATTATGACTCACTATTGATTACAACGACAGAAATCGGTTTTCAGCTTTTAAAAAATGGAGCTGAAACTTACCGCGTAGAGGACTCAGTCACCCATGTACTTAAGGCCTACAGTGATAATATTGCAGACATTAATGTATTTGCCATTCCAACCTGTCTCATTATATCCATCACAACGAAAGACCATATTACTTATACCAAGACAAAACGAATCTTAAACCGTCTTCAAAACATAGACCGTATTGTAAAGATTAACTCCCTATGTCGGTATATTACTGATAATAAACCAGATATCTCCTACATTGATGAACAGCTTGAACTGATAGGAAATCTGAAGCGGTATCCCTTTCCCTTTGAACTCTTTGCAAGTTGCTTGACGGCAAGCGTCTTTACCTTATTCTTTAAGGGCTCTGTATTGGATGCTTTTTTATCTGTAATCATCGCAATCCTTGTGAAGGCGAACACAACAGTATTGAAGAATTTTAAGATGAACTTTTTTACCACTATCATCTTTAATAGCTTTATCATTGCCGCAATTGCTGTTCTTTCCTACCGAGTCGGGTTACCAGTTCACTATGATTCCATCATTATCGGCTGCTTTATGCTGTTGGTTCCAGGGGTTGCCATCACCAATTCTGCCAGAGATTTTATTGCTGGGGATCTGTTATCAGGAACCCTAAGACTATTTGAAGCATTTTTGATTGCAACCTTCATAGCCCTTGGTTCCGGTATTGCATTAGCGTTGTTACGATAAGGAGATTTCTATGACTATATTATTCGAATCCATTTTAACATTTTTAGCCTGCATCGCCATTTCCATTAACTTCAATATAAAAGGCTTTCACATTCTATTTTCCGCCATCGGAGGCATGATTACCTTTTTAGTTTTTAGCTTATCCTCTGGAATAAGCAATGTGGCCATGCAGTGCTTCCTTGCCAGTATGTTTGCTTCCATCTATTCGGAAACTCTAGCTAGAATCGTGAAGGTACCGGCTACTACCTTTCTTATTGTATCCATCATTCCTTTGGTACCAGGAAGTGATCTCTATCGAACCATGGAACTATGTATCAATCAGGAGATTATGAAATTTGTATCCTCTGCCTTAAATACTCTGGGTATTGCAGGATCGATTGCCCTTGGAATCCTTTTAGTTTCCTCTCTGTACCGCTTTACCTTTGGAATTGTATTTACAGTAAAGAAGAAAAAACACAATAAAAACAAATCTTGACCACCACTATAGCTGGAGGTTTATTGCTTCACGCATCTTCTTTTCTCTGTTATGAAACTCCAATGCCCTCAACAGGCTAAATCCCATAAAAAAGAACAAAAATCCTTTTTATTCCTGAGGATGTTTTGCGGTTTATCATAAAATTTCAGTAAATCTTCGTATCCTCTTTCCAATTTCTTCTTGACATTTTGTATTTATTGAGATAGAATCTCATTAAAGATTAAATATTGGAAGTTGATGCCATTATGAATAAACGTCATACCATACAATGCGATTTGGTGCTGGAAACAGTAAGAAAGTTGCAATGTCACTCAACCGCAGATGAAATCTATCAAGAAATAGCGAAAAGCCACCCTACCATCGGCAGAGGAACGGTGTATCGGAACTTGCAGCGCCTTTGTGAAAGTGGCGAAATCCGAAAGCGAGAATCACTCAATGGCGCAGACCGTTTCGATCATCTCTGCCATAACCATTATCACGTTCAATGTATGAAATGTGGCCACGTTTTTGATGTGGATATGCCATATATGTCTGACTTGGAGCAAAGCATTCAGAATACCCGCGGCTTTGTTTTCACCGGTCATGATGTTATATTTAAGGGCATTTGCCCGGAGTGTTTGGAACACTCTTAACCATTCAAGATGCTCATACGGGAGCATAAACAAATCCCGTAAATAATAATACTTCACAAAAGAAAGGAGCACAAACATGAGAAGCATTACAACCTTAGACTTGCAGTACGCACACAGATTTTATGGGTTCAAAGGAGAAGCACAGTATTTGCATGGACATACTGGTGTCCTGACCATTGAAGTGGAAGACACCGTAAACGCTGGCGTCAACATGGTATTCCCTTGCAATGAAATCCAGAAAACCGCATGGGAGGTCTTGAAGAACTTTGACCATGCCCTCATTCTGCGGGAGGATGATCCTCTTCTGCCTGCCATCCTCGATGTCTATGAGAAACAGGGAATTAAAGATGGCGCACCACAAAACAAGATGAAAGGTCCTGCCTTTCAGACAGAACTTGCGACTGCCTATCCGGATTGCCGTTTAGTCGTTACCAAAGAAACCATGACGGTGGAGGGTATGATTAAAATTGTCTATGCTCTGTTAAAGGACAAACTGAACATTGCAAAGCTGACCTTTACCAGTGGTGTCAACGCTGCAACGGAAGAATACAAGACCGAGAATAACATTGACCGCTGTCCGTTGTGCGGCATTGCCTTAAATGAAGATGGCGTTTGCCCTAAGTGTGGGTACAAAAAGTAAACATATCGTGTTTAGAACAATGAGGGGCTGCCTAACGCAGCTCCTTTTTGTTGCCATATCGCCCGGTACAACCCGGAGTGCATAGTTGGTTCTTGCCGTATATATTTTTGTAACTTTTTCAGCGAAAGTTTTGCCGAAGTTTTCCCAAATGGGGGTTGTTCACCATTGGAGCCGATACGGGGCGTCCGATTATTACCGACGAAAACACCGCCCAACTCAATACGGTTGTTACCGCCATGATTGAGGGCGTCATGGAAGCGGAGGAACAAACCAAGGAAAAGACAAAAAATAAAAGGCGGATGTCGCATGGGATATATTGTCGGGCATATCAATAGCAAGTGGTTTATTGTTTCACGCATCTTCGTTTCTCTGTTGAGAAACTACATTACATTCAACAAGCTAAATCCCATAATAAAAAGCTGGCCGTCTTAACTCCAGCTTTGAATTTCTATAATATTCCCTTCCGGATCTGTTACATAGACAAATACTGCTTTTCTACCATCTTGATAGATGGTTTCTACCAACTCTCCATACTGAGAGCCCCCTGCCGCTAACACATCTTTTAGCTTACTATAAACATCATCTGTTTGAAATGCCAGATGGGCAATTCCAATTTGATTGGTATGGGAAATCCCTGCCTCAATCATATCGTCATAAGAAAAGATTTCTAAGGTAGGCCCATTCTCACCGTACCCTGGAAGAGATATGTGTTCTCCCTTAATGTGAGCATTTTTCACACCTGTCACTTTATCAAGCCATTCTCCACTAATGTCTCTCGTTTCGCCAGTGCTCTTGCAATCAAATACATCCTTATAAAATGTAATTAAACGCTTGGCATCTTTGGCAATAATATTGGTATGTACATATCTTAGCATGTTAATCATCCTTTCTTATAGAAATAGATTTATATTATGTATCCACTTCATCTATTTACATCCAACTGAATTGATTTCAGAATGAGCTACTTTCCCATCCTTGTTTACAACTATAATTTTTCATTCTCTGTATTTGTCTACTCTAAAACTTTTGTATTTTTATGAATATTATTTATTTTTAAAAATATTTAGAAGCACATGTCTTGCAACCGCACCAGAAACTTGTTCATCACCTTGTTCCTCGTTTAGATATACTGCGAAATAATGTTCTTTGTTTCCTTTTGCTGCAATTCCAGCATACCAACCCTCATTTATACCAGTTCCCGTCTTACCGAGGATTTTATAACCATTGACTTCATCAGTAAGCATGATTCCCTTTAATATAGCAATCTGTTCCTTTTTGTAATTACTTTTTCCTTGAAAAATCTTACTCAGTACCTCTACCTGTTCCATTGGTGAGATTTTTAAGGAAGAATTTAGCCAAAATCCTTTCAGTTCTGCGGGAGAATCTGACTTTTCTCCCTTCCATTTGGTAATATTATAATTACCATATTCAAGTTCTGACAATTCCTTCTCCACTTCATCATAACCCACACCATCAATAACCTGACGAAAATACCATACGCAGGATGCCTGAAATGCCTCATATAGTGTCAAATTATGATTCCATGTTTCATAGGAATAATGCCTCTTGTTATACTTCATAGTAGAATTCTTATCTACTAATACTTTATTTTTCAATCCCATAAGCGTTGCAACAATTTTAAACGTTGAATAAGGAGACACTTCTTTATTTATCATGGCTTCATTATATACCTTGTATGTATTATCATCCACGTCATAGATAACTGCACATCCATTGATGCCATCAAAAATATTACTGTAATCTTCTTCCACAATAACTGGCTTTACACTTGATGTCGCTTTTACACTTACTTTTGGTGTTGCTTTTTTATGATCTTCAGCTGATGCTGTTACGTCTGATCCCACCACAGCTGTTGATTTTGGTTTAGTTTCAGATATTTCACTACTACATGAAGTAAAACTAACAATACACAATGATAGCATTATAAGTACTAATGCTATAAGTACTAATCTTTTTTTAATAAATTTCACAGCTCCCTTTTTTTAATATATTCTTCTATTATTTGTATATTCTTGATATAAAAATGTTTTTGCCCCTACATAAGAAGGACAAAAACACTTTTTTACTTAATTATCATCCAATTTTAGTACGCTCATGAATGCCTTTTGTGGAATCTCTACATTACCAACCTGGCGCATTCTCTTCTTCCCTTCCTTTTGCTTCTCTAAGAGCTTTCTCTTACGGGAGATGTCACCACCATAACACTTGGCAAGAACGTCTTTACGCATTGCTTTAACCGTCTCCCTAGCAATCACCTTAGAACCGATGGCAGCCTGGATTGGAATCTCAAACAGCTGTCTTGGAATCTCTTCCTTAAGCTTCTCACACATCTTTCTACCGCGTTCATAGGCAGTATCTGCATGAACAATAAAGGATAAAGCATCCACCTCTTCTTTATTAATAAGAATATCTAATTTTACCAGATTAGAGCGTTCGTAACCCTTTAATTCATAATCAAAGGACGCATAACCTTTACTTCTAGATTTTAAAGCATCAAAGAAATCATAAATAATCTCATTTAGTGGCAACTCGTATTTTAAGAGAGCTCTTGTTGCCTCCATATACTCCATGCCAAGGTAAACACCACGTCTTTCCTGACATAGTTTCATAATAGAACCTACAAATTCCGTAGTTACCATAATCTCTGCACTAACTACCGGCTCCTCCATATACTCTATCTCGGATGGATCTGGAAGGTTGGATGGATTGGTAATCTGTAACTTTGTACCATCTGTCTTCATAACATTATAGATTACTCCTGGGGCTGTCGTAACCAAATCAAGATTATACTCTCTCTCCAAACGCTCCTGAATAATCTCTAGATGTAATAATCCTAAGAATCCACATCTAAAACCAAAACCTAAGGCGATGGAGGTCTCTGGCTCAAACTGCAAAGAAGCATCATTTAACTGAAGTTTTTCTAGGGCATCTCGAAGGTCTGGGTACTTGGCACCATCGGCTGGATATAAACCACAGTAAACCATAGGATTTACCTTCTTATAACCAGGCAAAGCTTCGGTACATGGATTCTCCGCATCCGTAACCGTATCACCTACGTGAGTATCCTTTACATTCTTAAGGCTAGCCGTGATATACCCTACCATACCAGCGCTAAGTTCTTCACAAGGAATGAACTGACCGGCTCCAAAAATACCAACTTCCACCACTTCTGCTTCTGCTTTAGTGGCCATCATACGAATCTTAGTTCCCTTCTTGACCATTCCATCAAAAACACGACAGAAAATGATAACTCCTTTATAGGAATCATAGAGGGAATCAAAGATTAAAGCCTTCAAAGGCTCATTTTTATCTCCAGAAGGTGCTGGAATCTTAGCAACAACCTGCTCTAAGACATCATCAATACCAATTCCCATCTTGGCACTGATCAGGGGAGCATCGTGTGCTTCCAATCCTATCACATCCTCTATCTCATTGATAACACGCTCTGGTTCTGCACTTGGTAAATCAATCTTATTAATGACTGGCATAATATCCAAATTATGATCTAAGGCAAGATATACGTTAGCTAACGTCTGGGCTTCGATTCCCTGAGCCGCATCCACCACTAGAATTGCACCTTCACAGGCAGCTAAACTTCTGGATACCTCATAGTTAAAATCCACATGGCCCGGTGTATCGATTAAGTTAAAGATATACTCTTCCCCGTTCTTTGCCTTATATACAGTACGAACGGTCTGAGCCTTAATGGTGATTCCACGTTCCCTCTCTAAGTCCATATTATCTAGAACCTGGGCCTGCATCTCACGACTGGTCAGTAATCCCGTCTTTTCAATAATACGGTCTGCCAAAGTAGATTTACCATGGTCAATATGGGCTATGATACAGAAATTCCTTATTTTACTTTGGTCTATTGCAGACATGTCTTTCCTCCTGTAGCCTGTCTATTCGTCAAGCCTATTTGGCTTACTGGCTATTTAAGCATTATTCAATGTATTATAGCATACAAGTTTTTTTCGCACAATAACTAGTATTCCACTAGATAAAATATTATACAACTTTATACAATTGTAGGAAGTGAGAAAATAGGCATAATTATCATTCCACCACATATAATATTTAAACTGAGACTCTACTTACGGAGCTTCATTTTGATACAAGTCCCTGTTTTAAAGGAAGGAGGCCTTTACTTGACCAAATACATAAAAAAACCTCATATCCAAGTACCAAGTTCTAAGGTAAGCATCGTATTCCTCTCTCTTTTTCTAGTATTACTATGTATGGTTTTATGTTTTGGCAACCCCATGAAAATAGGAAAAACCAGTTTCATGAGTGAATGCATCAGCTACATTACCAACCACATTTTTTGTGACAACTCTTCCACCATGGAATACTGCAAACAAACCACCTATAGCTCCTTTCATAAAGGCTCAACCTCTCTAGTATGGCAATCTCCTATTTATACTTATCTGCAATATCACTCTGGTAATAAGCACAATGAATCCGACAACTACAATGCTGTAGCCAAAGTTGATGGGGCAAGCCAAATGTCAACTGATTCAGACAATACAGATTCTTCTACTCCTACTACCTTAGATCCAAAAGATACGAATGTAGAGCTTAGTTCTGGCCAGGATATCAGCAATGGGCAGGATCCTTATGATGATTTATTTTTTGAAGACCTGGAGGATGAGGACGACCATGCTGTTTTTGCAGAAGCGAATTTGACTGCTAATGCCAAACAGGCCCTTACCTATAATCGTAAAATCATCTCTACCCTGACATCTACCTTTGATTTGGATTATATGCTAAAGAAGCTGTACCATGTCAATCCAGAGACTGGCATTGATAAGACCGTCTTCAATGTTAAAAAGCTTCTTTCCACTGATGTTACCCTTAAGAAGAATTCCAAGGAACCTCAAATACTCATTTTTCACACCCATGCCCACGAATGGTTTGCAGACAGTAAAAAAGGTGACAAATCAGATACCATCGTAGGAGTAGGTGAAGAACTTACACGTATTCTACAGGAAGACTATGGTTATAATGTCATTCATTTTCATCGACAATATAATGCCAAATATGCCTATAACGAGGCTTTGCCAGATATAAAGGATCTCCTTAAAAGATATCCATCTATTAAAGTAATTTTGGATGTCCACAGAGATGGAGTATCAGAAACGACAAAAACCCACACTACGGTTAACATTAACGGAGAAACCATGGCAAAACTAATGTTCTTCAATGGTGTATGCCAGAATACCAAAGGTCCGATTATAGGCTATCAGAATCCAAATCTTCAGATGAACCTTGCCTTTAGCCTCCAGATGAGACTGTTTGCCATGGAGAATTTTCCTCAACTCACCAAATATAACTTTCTGAAAAGCTGGCGTTATAACATGCATTTGATGGAACGTTACTCCTTAGTGGAGGTTGGAGATAATAACAACACGGTAGCAGAGGCCAAAGCAGCCATGAAACCTTTAGCAGCCATCATTGACCATGTTCTTACAACAAAGAACTCCTATACCCAGTAAAGCCTATCAGAAACTCCCGTTCTTAGGCAGCCTTTATGAGGAAGGATACTGAAAGTTTCCTTCCTCATAAAAGATACCATTTAGAGCTTCGGATATTGTGTAACTTATCCGGTGAATAGAATCATCAATATTCTTCGGTGTTACAAACATATTATTTACTTGACGGTCATTCATTTCTGATAGAAATTGATAGACTTCTTCCTCAGAAAAACCCTTCTTACGTAAGGACTCTTCCATAATGTCATCTACAATAGTGGCTGCATCCACTACCGTCGGAACTCCTACCGCTAAGACTGGAATTCCAATACTATCTAAGTTTAAGGCATTACGATTATTGCCAACACCTGCACCAGGACTGATACCTGTATCGGTAATTTGTATGGTGCTAGTTAGCCTACTGACACTCCTTGCCGCCAAGGCATCTATGACAATTAGCAAATCCGGCTTTGTTTCCTTTATGATACCCTTTAGGATTTCACTGCTTTCCATACCGGTCTGCCCCATAACACCTGGAGAAACGGCACTGACAGCCTCCATCTTATTACGCTTAGCAAACTCTTCTCCAAATTCCTTTACCAGATGTCTGGTGACAAATAAATGGTCTACCACCTGTGGACCCAGCGCATCTGCTGTAAGATTCCTATTTCCCAATCCTGCCACCAAGACATGCTTATCCTTTATATCTTTTGCCAGTATCTTAATGTATTTTTGAATCTGTTGCATCACAGGTTTATGGTAACTGTCATCTGAACCCTTTAGCCTTGGCGCCTCAATGGTAATATAGCTACCAATAGGTTTTCCCATGGCTTTGGCACCTCTCTCATCCTTAATCATCACCTTCGTAATCTTAATGTCATTTCCCTCATCCTTCTCTTCCTCCAATACAACGCCCTTTATCTCAACATCATCATCTTCAAAGGTTTCCCGTACTTCAAGAGCCAGGTCAGTTCTTCTATTATTTAAGTTTTTCCCTGCTTCCATACATCTTATCCTTTCAATCTAATTTTCTTTACTAGACTACCCCGATGCATAAAAAATAATACTCTTTTGGAGTATTTGGATATTGACAAGCCAAAAACTTTATACTAAGATATAGTAGTGTGTTTACATTAGGTACGTCCGTGTCCGGATTTAATGTAACAATGAAAACTATTTACCATATAGCAATGGAGGTGTACAGATTGGCTAACATTAAATCTGCTAAGAAGAGAATCAAAGTTATCGAGACTAAAACTATGAGAAATAAAGCAATTAAGTCTAGTGTTAAGACTGCTATCAAAAAGGTTGATGCTGCTGTAGCTGCAAACGATAAAGATCTTGCAGTTGCTAACTTAAGAGCTGCTATCGCTGAAATCAGCAAAGCTACGAGCAAAGGTATCTACCATAAGAATACTGCAGCTAGAAAGATTTCCCGTTTAACTGTAGCAGTTAACAAGATTGCTTAAATTTTATGAATAGAAAAGCAAAAGGATTGTGACCCAACACATCTTTTGCTTAATAAAGCCAATGATCTGGTGTGATCATTGGCTTTTCTAAATTTCTGTAGTGTAGAATATTACAGGCAAAATCCTTTTCCTATCCACTGGCTACACATTAAAGAATTTATTTACAAACTGGTTGGTATATTCCGTCACCTTATCAAAATCCATATATACTTTATAAATAGCTTCTATCTCATCATGAATATCCTTTGTGGTCATCAAAGATTCAATCGCAACTTCCATTAGCTGCTTCTCATAAAGCTCATTAAAGCGGAAGGTACTTTCGTATTTATCTAATACGATTTGATCCATTAATAAATTTAAATTGATAATCTTTTCAATCTGCCTAGGAAAAACTAGGCTTGTTGTGATACACATATCCAAGTCCCGTATAATTAGATGAATGGGTTCATCTGGTAACAAAGACGAGTAAAATACTTCACAGCCATAGCCCATAAATTTGGAAAAATTAAGGGCCATTTTTATAAATTCGGAAGTTATACTACTTGGGCCATGAAGAGATACAATCTTCTCATCCCCTACAATAGAGCTGAAATAATCGATATATCCCTGTGGAGTTATAGCATCAGCAAACAGATGACGAATGGCCCCTTTCAGATTCCCCTTTTTTAATTCATGAGTTCCAAATACATCCTGAACCTCTTCTCGAAGTTCATCCTTATCAATACTACATAGATAATAGTAATTGCTATTTTCTCTTAATCTGCCTGCTGCTGACAGATATGCATAGGTTCGCTTATAGCCCCTGGCATTCTCCTGCATCAATCTGGTAATCTGTCCCCTCTTCTTCTCCAACCCTTTTTGGTCCAAATAAATCCCTAAATTCAGTATTTCATCAACTGCTCCCGGTGTAACTGGGTCAATGACATGAGGAGCTGTTCCATCCAACATAGTAACACCTATGGAAGGAATATGTACGGCATCCAAGCTATTAGTATCACTGGCACAATGAAAATGTTCTACGGCATACCCCTTTTCTCTCGCTCTTTTACTAAAAAGATTCATAAATGTATTCTTACCTACCCCTGGTCCACCTTTTAATACAAAAATCCTCTTATTATCTACCCAAGGTGCTATAATCCCATCAAAAAAATTAACAAACCCCTTACAAGTATTCCCTCCGGGAAAATAGTGTTTTGTCAAATTCATATAGACCTCCAACCACAGCAAAACCTTATACTATAGTTTATTAAGTATAGTATGTCTATATGTATGTAATATCTCCCCTAGCTCTCTGTTCATAAACACAGAGAACTAGGGGAGATCACGTGACAAAGTAATCTTACTATTTTTTCTCTATTACTAAAGTAGCAATGTCATTTTCATCATAGGAACTGGATATAATCTCATGATCAGCCTGTCTAGAATAAACCCCTACAAACTTACCATTATAAACATATAGTCCTGTCAGATTGGAGTAACGTCGAAATGAAGGCACCTCTTTGTGATAATCAATGTTAAAGCTTTGATCTGGCATAACAAATTCCTGCATAATATAAACACCATTTTTATTGTCCGACACAATCTCCTCCCATTTTTCCTGAGAGAAATTAACTCCAGCAAATACACCTCTAGCACCATAGGAATCCTTAGGTTTAATAATCCATCCATTTTTATTTGTCAGAAGATCATATTTTTTGATTTCCTCATCGCAAAGACTTACCGTATATGGTATATGTTCCTTAATAAACGTAACCTCCTCCTTAGTTAAGAAAGAATGAGTTCTCTCAAGATGAAGAATGTAAAATAGAATCTTATCATGAATTATTTGGGTACAGAAGCTACCAATCAGACATACCTTATGCTCCATAACTGCCTGAAGGAAGTCCTTTACCTCCTCTTCATGCTCTAAGATATCTGAGGTAACTGCTCTACGATAGATAGCGTCTACTACTTTTCCTGACTTGGAACAGAGTCTCTCTCCATCATAGGTTAAATCTCTTATCTCACAAACCTCAGCTGTAAACCCTATACGCTCAAAGGCTTTACGGAACTCTTCAAACTCATACATAGAGCAACCCAACTCCAGAAAATCCACAATAGCTACATGAGGCTGCTCCACTTTATACTCATAGGTATCATAGATATTCTTAAACTCTCTCGCCCAGGAATCAAATAATTCAAAAGGTGTCATCTTGTATTCCTTGCTTAGTTCTTGATACAAAGCAGTCTTAGTAAATGCATTGTTTAACTCTCTGTCTTCATTCATGGAACTACAACCGTCAGCATTAAATTCACAGAATTTAAAAGATAGGTCTTTCTCATTAAGAAATATGTCAATTCGAGTAATTGGTAATAAGTTGTCATAATGGGGGATATTACAAATCATCTTTTCTAGCTTAGGAGAAAAGGCGAATAACCTGCGGTAATCCTCCTGCTCTAAATACTCCTTTATGACTTTTTTTAGAATACCATACATAGTTTCAGCAATATTCTTTATATAATCAGCAGTTTCTACTGGAAACATCTTTGGCATATACAAAGAATAAATTGTCTCTCCATGATATTTGGCAGTAGACTGATCCATGTATGTCAAGTAATCCTTTGCTTTCTCCTTATTTTCCTCCCAATTATCCTCAATAATTTTCTTACAGTATAAATTTATTTCTTCCATATTTGTACTCATCATGCTTATCCTCCAATCTCCTTATAACAATAAGCTACCGTTTTCTATGATATTTTTCTTATATTCCTCCAAATATCTGACTTCATTTTCCTCCAGATTACTGATGGCCATTCCATATAAATCAATCACTATGTCCCTTACTGTCGTATCGGTAATCTGTCCCTTTATGCCATCTCTTCGTATCACATTCAGAAGCTCTCTACTCCAGTTTGGATGGCCCATAATTAGTTCATCCACATACTTAGTTACTGTAGTGATATCTTTGAACAATCCTTTGATCAACAGTAAGTAGGCATTGACTGAGCCCATAGGCATACTATCAGCCACCCTAATTTCCAAATAGTGCTTTAGTCGTAATATTGGAAATACCATAGATAAGACATGTTCAATCTCTTGGCTAGTCATTATTTTACTTTTGTATACTTCACTGGCTGATTGCCCTGTGGCATAGTCCCCATCCTTATTCTTATTGACAATAAGTGGTGTCTCGTAGACAAACTCAGCATACCGTTTAAAGTCTAGGGTCCCATTCTTAAGATAAGGTTCTACGTTCACCCGAGCATTATCTACATGATCCCAGATTGTCATACGCATCAATGGCTCTTTATTCTCTTTTCCCTCAAAGCATACTATATTATCACATAACTCTGCAAACACAGGGTAAAGCGCATATGCGATTTTATATTTAGCTGAAAAATCCTCTTCACTATAATAATCAATCGACACCTGAGTTGCTGCAGTCCCTTTCATCATATACTGCCCATAAGGACCAAACTGATCAAAATATTCCTTCATAAAACGATATCGACTCTTTGGTATTAGATCCAGTTCCGCTGCCTTACTCTTAGGCTGATATCCTGATGTAATTAATTTATATCCCCATTCTAGAAGAATTGGCATAATCTCTTCATAAAACTGGTCGTAAATACGCTGAATTCGCCTTCCGTCTTCTTGAGGAGATATACTAATCTCTAATTGACCGGCTGGTTCAATGGAAACAGCCAAGTTCTCCCTTCCTAGTCCAATGATATGGCCTTCTGAATAAGCAAACTCCTCGTATAAGGGCTTCAATCTTTCTAAAAGAGCTTCTATTCCTCTCTCTCCGTAGTAGCTGACACTGTTCTTCGTCTCTTTATCTACAACGAAATGTTCAAGCTCCAATCCCATCGTAAGAGGCATTAACTCCTCTTTACATCCTTCTTTAAAATATTCAACAATACGATTTATGTTTTCTTTCTTATAATTCATCTGATATTTACTAGGGAACTCTTTCCCTTCTCCTAACTTCATATACAATTATATTCTTCATTAGATTTGTCATTATGAAAATATACTTGATATTATAGCATATTATTTTCCTTTTACCAGTATAAAATAAGAATCGTTCCTAATATTATTAAATTGCACAATTTACAAAACTATGTTAAGATGTCTCATAGAATTCATTGAAAAGGAGATTATACCAATGATGACTTTACTTTTTGAAAATGCAAAGATGAACTGGGTTGCACTAGTAGGCCTTCTATTTGCATTTATAGTCACCTGTATATTACTTAGTGTTTTTAGTAATAAGCTTCCAAAAGATTTAGGAAGAGATTATGCCCACGATGGAAAGCTTTCCGCAGGCAAACCAAGAGGAGCAGGCTTTCTTTTTATCATTGTTTTTATAGTAGCAACCTTATTATTTGTTCCATTTAACCGAGAATATCTGATTTATCTCATTTTAGTTGCTGCAGCTATGTTAACTGGCTTTTTGGATGACTGTTCCAGAGCACCTTGGGGCGAATATAAAAAGGGGCTATTAGATTTATTAATCGCTGTTATGATAGCTGTTACTTTTTTAAACTTTAACCCTAATACGGTAAATTTTGCTCTCTTCGGATCCACTATTACAATTCCTAAGGTTGTATTTGGTATCTTGATTGTAATTCTAGTTTGGGCATCTATTAATGTCACCAATTGTTCCGATGGAGTAGATGGATTATCCGGAACTTTAACCATTATTACTCTCCTTACTATTTATGGAATTGACCAAATAAAAGGGACAAGTCTTAATTTCAATTTTATCATACTCATTTTTGTAATTTGTATTCTTGCTTACCTTTGGTTTAATGCAACTCCAAGTAAATTGATGATGGGAGACGCTGGCTCCAGAGCCATGGGACTTTTCATTGCCATTGCTATCTTAAAAACTGGAAGTCCATTTTTATATATCCCCGTTGCTTTCATGCTAATCATAGACGGAGGTTTAGGATTAGTAAAGGTATCCTTACTACGATTCTTAAAAATCAGAATTCTAACTAATGTAAGAACACCAATTCATGACCACGTACGCAAGGTGAAAGGATGGTCCAATACACAAGCCGTTTATCGATTTGCTATTATACAGATTATGATTTCAATCATCGTAATATTTATGATAAAATAATTTTAAAACAAAAGGAAGTGATACAAAATGACTGTATAGAGTCACAAAGTAATACTTCCTTTTTCCATGCATATTCACATTCTCATAACTATTTTAAGTGAAGTTTATTGCCTTTGTCCGTTGCTTTGGATAGTGTCATAATATCCTTTATCTCTTCTATGGTAAGTCTTGTATACTCACTAAGTTCAGAATTAGTCGGTGTCCTTTCCAAATCCTTGGTTAGTAACTCTGTAGCTTCATGCACTAAAGTAGCCTTAGCTACTACTGTGCTTTCCCAATCCTGTTCTTCCATGGTATCATCAATGTAATCCTCCATGGCCTTCTTGATAGATTCCTTAATGTACTCCTCAACCTGAGTTATCTGTTTATTCCCAAGTAAACGAGAGAGGCCACCTAGCAAACCAATATTACCTTCTTGTACCAGATCTTCCAGGTTCACTTGATGTATGCTATAGTCCTTGGTGATTGCAAGTACCTTTGGTAACCATAAATCAGACAATGGCTTTATAGTAGCTGCTTCGCCTTCTAACAACTTCCTATATAGGTCTTTCTCCTCTTCCTTCGAAAAAACCGGAAGCTTCTTTATATCCTCTTCGTACTTTTTAAAAAAAGGAGAGATTCCCTCTTCTGAATCTAGGTTTTCCTCTATGACAGGCTCATCCAAAAGTTCCTGTTCCTCTATCGTTTCCTCCTGCTCACTTTCATCTACAGGATGTAGTATATATTGATAAATCAATTCCTGTTGCTCTTTCGTCAAGTCCATATCACAAAAATACGACATAACTTCTTCTCTAGATAAAGGCTCATTGGAAGTCCTGGTTAGTTCTGCCACTGACCGCAAGGTCTCCATAAAGTTTGTTTTATCAATCATAGTTTCCTCCATAATGGGCTATTCACTAATTCGTTCAACAAATCGTCCCTATTATATCATAGATTAACATCTCAAACTAGGTTATTTTATCTTTATTTTAAGAGCAGTAGACCAACTACTGTAATACTTTATTCCTGATACGATCTTATAAGTTCTAATCCGAATAAAGCAATACTTATTGGATTTCAACTTCTGTAAGGTATAAGAATTTGTCTGATATCCGTTTTTGGTAACAATTTTTGCAGAAGAGAAATTACTTTTATAGGAATATTGAATCTGGTATCCCTTTACTACGGATATTCTCTTCCATTTTAATGTAACTTTCTTACTTCCCTTCTTTGCCGAAGAGATCGAAGTTTTTGGAGGATTAATATTAAAATAAATTGTTTTTATCCCTTTATAATTGCCTTTTCCTGTGATAATACATTTTGCCCTTCCTATTGCCTTATTTGCGGAATAGCTAAGGGTGTAATCCGTATTTTTAACAAGTACTTTTCCTCCATAAATAAGCCTTGGTACTTGCGTTATTGCCTTACCGGTATAAGTCTTAGCCACGATACCATTTACGTTACAGGAGGTGACTTCTCTAGGACTTATCACCACCTTAGCAGTGGTTGATAGCCTACTAGATGTCTTAGTTACTAAGGCAGTCTCATCACGATTGGTCACCTTACAGTAATAATACTTAGTTCCCGATTTACTTGCCGGTGGCACAAAATATGATTTGATGGCTCCAGTAATCAGACTAGCTGGACCAGTAGGGGAAGATTTCACGTACCACTGATAAGACAAGTTGGCCATGTTCGCAGGAGATACCGCCACCTTTAAGGCTGTAGGTTGATTCCCATATGTATAAGCCTTACCAATCGGTTGTGTAACAATGACCGGGGTGGTTGCATTATACTTCCTAACCGTTACGTTTTGGGTTACCACCTGACTATCTTTAAAGCCATTGTATATAGCTACAACCTGTAGCTTTTGTGACGCTTTAATAATAAATGTACCACTGTAGCGAAAGGATTTAGAATATGCTTCAGATGGCTCCATATTGTTTAATGTATAGTAAATGACAGCGCCTTTGGTACTAGAGGATAGCGTGACCTCCACAAAGGAATCACCATACTTTAAGCTTATCTCTGGCTTTGAAGTTTGATTTACCGGAACATCCACTCTTCCAGGATTGATGTCGTCTGCACCTGAATCTATCGTACATACTGGCCCATAGCTTTCCCATAAGTTCTCTTCTTCATGGTTTTCAGAGGAATCTAGGTTTGTAATGAAGGCTTGGCTCCGATTAAAATATGTATACCCCCAACTACCAGGCGCGTCATAGTCATTCCATGTACAATCTACCACATACCAGCTGTCATTTATACGGACCTTATTCCATGCATGTAAGTCGCTTGTAACTACTAAGGTATCAATTCCCTGACCATTACATAAAAGTGCAAATGCTTTAGCATATCCCGCACATACTGATTCCTGTTGAAAGAAAACACTATAGATACTCTGGTCAAAGTCTCCAAACTCATATGACACATTACTACAAAGAAGATCATGAAGAGTTTTTTCTTTCTCAAATTCAGAATCCTGAGAATCAATTTGATTATAATACTCCTGTATTTTCTCAGCCAATTCATTTGTCTTAGCTTTTCTAGTAGTGCCTGACTTAAATTCATCATACACACAAATCGCTATGTAATAGGCTTTATCATCCCACTTTTCTGATAAAGAATAATAACCATAACCATTCATTAAAAAATAGTACTGAGGATTGGAATAGATAAAAATCTCAACAATGTCTGCAACTTCCTGCAAGGTTAATCCATCTACAAAAATATATTTTGTAATCAATCGACCTCCTACATAATCTTCAAAACTGTCGTTTCCTGTCATATAAGCAAGACACATCGTATTGAGCTTATCATACAGCTTCTTTTCATTGCCTTCCATCTGATTGTAATAATAATAGTTGGAATAACTTTCCCATTTTGAACTATAAGAAGCAGAAGTCTTTTTATCATAGATCTGAGAGGCCTCTATTGTATCTGTACGTATAGATTCTGGATGTCTTAAACCAATCCCATTCTCACTTTTTTCCGACGCATAAACAGGAGTATGAAAGAATCCAATCATGATAATAACTGTTGCCAATAGTGTGATTACTCGTATAAATTTATTTTTTTTGTGTTGTAGAATCATTATTCACCCACCTTATTTATTATAATATACATATCGTCTTGTTTAACCAAAATACTAAGGTGTCAACACTAATCCTGTATATCCTTTACTGCTCCCATAAAAATAGGTACTCCTGTGCTTTTATCGACGATAGCATATACAAATGGTCGGTCCAAGATGATCTCGTTTTGTGCCGGAGCAGCGCCTGCATCTCCATGCTGTATCCTGGAAACTGCACCTGCCTTTGTACCCTTCTCTGCAACCTCAATGAACGTATATTGAAGTGCCTTGCTGAGATAGATATTGCCTGCAGGGAGTGAGGAATTTGCCATACCTTTAAAATTAGCCTTCTCTGTGTCAAAAGCATCTTGCATCCCCATACTTTTCAATGCTTCATTAAGTAATAGGGAATCTTCGAACTTAAACTTTGGAATTCCCGATTCTGCATATTCCTCTGTCTTACTACTCATAAGCCTACTCCACTCTTTTCCTGTAAGAGTTTCTATATAGTCGTCTACACTCATTCCTTCCTTTGGAAGTAGCGCTACAAAACTAAATTGATTGTCTTCGTAATCTTTCAGAAAGCCGTTTACATTATCGCCTGCGAGCAACTGACTAACCCCACCATACATCATAGGCACCTGATACTTATCACCTGCGTAGTTGGTAAATTCACAATCGTCTACATCGTTCTTTTTATACGTAGTTTCCCACTTTGCATCGAAAAGTAAGGTATTGAATAGAAACATTACCGCATCCTTAGGGATTTGATCCATAATCTTATCAATATTGCCATCCGTATTTTTCTTCACCCAGGCATTCATATCCTTTAACGTATTGCCATCAAAAGGTGCACTATAGGCATCTGCTCCATAATAATTAGCATTGATCTGTAAAAATGGAGCCTTCACCTCTAGACGGTCCTTATCATCGCGGTACCAAATAGAATTGGCAAGGGTAAGTGACTTCGTATCTGTCAGTTTCTTATTGAAACTATAGAGATACTCATTCAGTTCCGTCAAAGGAATATCACCCATGATTTTTTCCATCTGTGCTCTCGTATCTTCCTCTGCTCCATTGGCAGTCATGGCTAATGCAAGGAGCAGCGAATATGGACTGACTAACCTGTTGGTATGAGAATCCTTAAGTTTCATACTATTCTTAAACAGATTAATTGAATACTCTGACAGTGCTTCACTGAATTGTTGATCTTCCTCTTTACCGGTTACATCATTGGCTTTCATGCCCTTCATTAAGGATTTGGCATAAACCTCTCCTTTATAGCCATGAAAAATTGGTGAAAATACTGCCACCCATACCAACACAATTGCGAGACAAGCTGCCGCCAAAATTCTAAATTTCTTTGGGAAATGTTTTAGTCGTTTTCTACTAGCAGATTTTTTTTCCTGTGGCTCTATAAGGCTATCCTCTACCTCACCAATCGCCTTATACACATCGCTACTTTTCATTAAATTAACCCCCTAACTACAAGATAATTTCTTAATTTCTTTCTGGTCCGATGTAAATTAACTTTGATATTGCTTTCCGTCATGTTAAACTCTTTGGCTAGCTCTGTCACTGATTCTTCTTGTCAGATCTTTCATTTCAACCTCCACAGCCGGATCCAATCCATAAGGAATACATTCCTGAAGCTCATCCAAGACCAAAGCCAGCTGTCCCCCTCCCCGCTTTTTAGCATGATCTGCCTCAAAACGATTTAACGAGATATTTCTTATTAGTCGACCTAAGTAAGTTCTTAATACCTGCGGTCTCTTTGGAGGAATTGTATTCCATGCTGCCAAATAGGTGTCCTGTATGCACTCCATGGAATCTTCCTTATTCCCGAGAATATTATCAGCAATTTTTTCACAGTATCGTCTGTATTTTATATCCGTCTGTTCTATGGCTGCTTCATTTCTATCAAAATACAGTTCTAATATACAAGTGTCCTCCATATGATACCCCTCCCTATTTTCCCTTATTTTATCAACCCTTCATCTATATACTAAGATTTCATTATAAAAGGTTACAATATTTAAAAAGGCTTCCATAACATGGAAGCCCATACAATTTTTATTATGTACACTATCATACCACTAATCAAGTACCTTATTGATCCAATTCTCGCCTTCATAATGTTTGATCTGTTCTGCCATACGTTTAAGGAAGGTAGCTAGATTCGTATTGTCTTCCTGCATCTGTGGATACCATACATTGGCGCGGCTAAAGCCAAAGGAAGCTCCAGTCTGAAGTCTAGGTACACCCCATATAGCTTTGCGGCTACGTTCTCTCATTGGTAACAGCACACAATCCTCTATCCTTGCAACCGCATTAAATAACTGCTCGCTTTCTTCTCCATCCGTAGGAGATTTTAGAATTAATGACTGATATTCTCTGAATACCTTGGCATGTTCATACCATCCTACCACCGTAGTAAATTTGTGATTAGGATGGCTGGCACAAAATACTACCAAAACATCCTCAGCAATATTTTCATTCTTTAACAATTCACAACCTGGTATCATCTCTATAGATAACAAATTCTTGGAGTTCCCAGGAGCCTTTACCTCCATATAGCCTAGACCATACTGTCCATCATTGCTTATAATATCACTTTTCTTCAGATTGGTGCCACAAAAATTGTATTGCTCCATTACATCCTTATTTCTTCTAACATACGTTCCACCTACTACAGGTTCATCTACTCCATTACCTAGGATTCCTCTATAATATTTCATCCAAGCAATATTACAAAATACTATACGCATTTTTAAAAATCCTCCTTCGCTCTTTCATATATTGTATCACTTTTTAAAGAAATACGCATGTAAAATTCAATTTAATGTAATAATTTCAGTATTCCTTCTGCTGATTTATTATCTTGACCCTCATTAGCCCCAACCTGAAGTCTGAGACCTGGATTGTCAGGCTTATGCCATCCTGCAGCTGCATTACTCTTCTACTATGACTATCGACAGAATACAAGAAAATATAAAGAGAATTATGGAAAGAAATGGTTTCTATGTATAAAAGGAATAATTTTGTCTATATTACAATAAAAGAAGTCCCTCTGAGGCGGGCACCTCAGAGGGACTTTTTAGCAGGTTGCTTATTTATAAAGTTCTACTAACTTTAATAAGTGCTCATAACGAGCCTTAGCTGCGTCTTCAGAAGCCTTAAATAATTCTTCTGCACGTTCTGGGAAGGAACGAGTAAGACGAGTATAACGTGTCTCATTATTTAAGAACTCTTGGTAAGTGCCATCTCCTGGTTTAGAAGTTAAAGTGAATGGATTCTTACCTTCCGCTTTAAGTGCTGGATTGAAGGAGAATAGATTCCAATATCCGGACTTAACAGCTTTTTTCATTTCATCCTGGCAGTGGTTCATACCACCTTTAACTCCGTGAAGTTCACATGGAGCATAACCGATGATTAAGGATGGTCCATTGTAAGCTTCTGCCTCTGCAAGAACCTTAACAGTCTGAGCTGGATTAGCACCAAGAGCAACCTGTGCTACATATACGTAACCATAGCTCATAGCAATTTCTGCTAAGCTCTTCTTGCCGATTTCCTTACCAGATGCAGCGAACTGACAAACTTCACCGATGTTAGATGCCTTAGAAGCCTGGCCACCAGTATTGGAGTACATTTCTGTATCAAATACCATAACGTTTACGTTTTCACCAGAAGCAAGAACATGATCTAAGCCGCCGAAACCGATATCGTAAGCCCAACCATCTCCACCAAGGATCCATACGGATTTCTTAGTAAGATATTGTTTCTTTTCTAATATTTCTTTAGAAATCTCACAACCAGCAGCTGCAGCTTTTTCAAGCTCTGCTACTAATGCCTCTGTTGCAGGAGCATTTTCTTTGGTGTTTTCTTTCGTTTCAAGATATTTAGCGATAGCAGCTTTCATAGCATCATCTGCTTTGTCGGAAGTAGCCATCTTTTCAAGCTTAGCGATTACCTGATCACGTAATACTTTCTGTCCAAGATACATACCAAATCCATGCTCAGCATTATCCTCGAATAAGGAGTTAGACCAAGCTGGTCCTTTGTTGGTATCCTTATTTACGGTATATGGGCAAGTAGCTGCTGGACCACCCCAGATAGAGGAACATCCTGTAGCATTGGAGATATACATATGCTCACCAAATAACTGAGTGATCAAACGAGCGTAAGATGTTTCAGCACATCCTGCACAGCTTCCAGAGAACTCAAGAAGTGGCTGGTTAAACTGAGAACCTTTAACAGTATTATCAGCTGGCATACCAGGTTTCTTTCCTACATTTGCTACTAAGTAGTCAAATACAGGTTGTTCCTCCGCCTGAGATTCCTGTGGAACCATAACGATTGCCTTTTCAGGAACTGGACATACAGTGATACATTCACCACATCCCATACAATCAAGTGGGGATACACTCATAGCGAATTTGTATTCACCAGCCTTTGGTTTAGTATCAGCAAGTTTGATGTTTGCAGGAGCAGCTTTTACTTCTGCTTCATCTAACATAAATGGACGAATTGTTGCATGGGAACATACAAATGCACAGTTGTTACACTGAATACATTTCTCTGGATTCCATTCTGGAACCATAACTGCTGTACCACGTTTCTCGTATGCAGAAGCACCAGTTGCAAACTGACCATCAGCAATATCCTTGAATGCAGAAACTGGAAGGCTATCTCCATCCATTAATGCAATTGGCTCAAGAAGTTCTTTTACCATCTTCACTGTTTCTGGACGACCAGTAAGTTCAGCTGGAGCTGGATCAGCTGCTGGGTTAGACCAAGAAGCTGGAACCTCTACTTTATGTATTGCGTCTACACCTGCATCAATTGCCTTATAGTTCATCTCGACAACAGCGTCACCCTTCTTACCGTAGGATTTCTTAGCTGCATCTTTCATAAACTGAATCGCATCTTCGATTGGCATAACGTTTGCTAATTTGAAGAACGCAGATTGAAGAATTGTATTCGTACGTTTACCCATACCAATTTCAATTGCTTTATCAATAGCGTTGATAGTATATAACTGAATGTTATTGTCTGCAATATATTTCTTAGCTGCAGCATTGAACTTAGAATCTAATTCTTCGTCAGACCACTGGCAGTTTAACATAAAGATTCCACCTGGTTTCACATCCTGAACCATCTTGTACCCTTTAACTACATAGGAAGGGTTATGGCATGCTACAAAATCAGCCTGATTGATGTAGTATGGACTCTTGATTGGCTTGTCACCAAATCTTAAGTGAGAAATCGTTACACCACCGGTCTTCTTGGAGTCATATTGGAAATAAGCTTGGATATACTTATCCGTATGGTCACCAATGATCTTAGTGGAGTTCTTGTTAGCGCCTACAGTACCATCACCGCCAAGACCCCAGAATTTACATTCTACTGTACCCTTTGCAGAAGTAATTGGAGCTGGTTTTACTTCTGGTAAACTTAAGTTCGTTACATCATCTACAATACCAATTGTAAAACGAGACTTAGGAGCATCCTTTAATAACTCTGTAAAGATAGCAAATACAGAAGAAGGAGGAGTATCCTTAGAACCTAAACCATAGCGACCGTTTGTTAAAATAATATCATTCAAGCCCGCTTCACGAAGCGTAGCAGCTACATCAAGATATAAAGGATCACCTAAAGCACCTGGCTCTTTGGTTCTGTCAAGAACTGCAACTTTCTTAGCAGTCTTAGGAAGAACTTTAAGAAGACTAGCAGATACCCAAGGACGATATAAACGAACTTTAATAAGACCTACTTTTTCTCCTGCTGCAGTTAAGTAATCTACTACTTCTTCTGCAACGTCACAGAAGGAACCCATAGCTATGATTACTCTCTCAGCATCCGCAGCTCCATGGTAGTTAAATAAATCATAATTTGTGCCAAGTTTTTCATTCACCTTAGCCATATATTTTTCAACAACCGTTGGTAATGCATCATAAATAGAGTTACATGCTTCACGATGCTGGAAGAATACGTCTCCGTTCTCATGAGAACCACGCATTGCTGGTTGCTCTGGATTAAGTGCATGCTCACGGAATGCTTTCACCGCATCCATATTGCACATCTCCTTTAAGTCTACAAAATCCCATGTTTCAATTTTCTGAACTTCGTGAGAAGTACGGAAACCATCAAAGAAATTGATAAATGGAACCTTACCTTCAATTGCACAAAGGTGAGCAATTGGACTTAAATCCATAACTTCCTGTGGGTTGGATTCAGCTAACATAGCAAAACCAGTTTGACGACAAGCGTAAACGTCACTATGATCACCAAAGATATTTAAAGATTGAGTTGCAACAGTACGTGCAGAAACATCAAATACACATGGAAGCTGTTCAGCAGCAATTTTATACATATTAGGGATCATAAGTAAAAGACCTTGAGATGCAGTAAATGTAGTAGTAATTGCACCAGCTGCTAAAGACCCATGAACGGTACCTGCTGCACCTGCTTCAGATTGCATTTCAACAACCTTAACAGTGTTGCCAAAAATATTTTCCTGACCTAATGCAGACCATTGGTCAACAACGTCAGCCATAGGACTGGAAGGTGTAATTGGATAGATTGCAGCTACATCAGTAAACGCATATGCCACATGAGCGGCAGCTGTATTTCCGTCCATTGATTTTTTTTGTCTAGACATATTATTCCTCCTTAAGTTGTTATTGCAGAATGCTTATTATATAGAATGCATAGTGCCCTACAATTGCATTATTTTACCACAGTAAACGATATATGTAAATAGAATGAATGTTTTTTCGACGATACAATCCGAGTTAAAAAGCTTCTATTTTAAAGGGATTTATGACTTTTTTGATGAGTATTCCAAGTGAGAAAACGCATGGTTTATCTTCCTCTTTTATAACCATTTCCTCTTTCTAAAATAGATTAGACTTTCTCCCAGGGCCTGAGAATTGTTACTTAGCTTGCTGGGATAATTTCTTTCGCATATCGTAGATTTCACGATTAAAATCCACACTGATTTTTCTTTATCAGTAGTGCAATAGTGTCTTAATAACATCGGTAGCAGAGCCATTGAGACCGTCAATGCCTTGCTAGCCTACCGCAACTAACTGATTGCACAAGGCAGATATACGGACATCGTTGACGAGATTATGATAAAACTGCAGAAATAAGTACCTGGCGGTAGGGAGAAATCCTTGCCGTTGATTGCTTGTTAAACTGGTAGAATAAGCCAAAATTATATGATATAATACAACCTAATAAATAAAACGGTGGTGAAATATTGTGAAAACAATTGCAATTATAGATGATGATGTTCATATTGGAAATATGATAGAAGAAGTATTACAGAGTGAAGGCTATAGTACTATTCGGGCCTATTCAGGTACAGAAGCATTATATCTACTTTCCAATAACAAGCCTGATCTTGTGCTACTCGACCTTATGCTCCCTGGACTTTCTGGTGAGAAAGTATTGCCACATATTCAAAGCATACCAGTAATTGTAGTAAGCGCAAAGATCGATGTTGAAAGCAAGGTAAGTTTGCTCCTTTCCGGCGCGGCAGATTACTTAACAAAACCTTTTGATACAAAAGAGCTGCTTGCTCGTGTTGCCGTTCAGCTTCGCAATTCAGAAAAAAAATGTGATTCAACTGTTATTAAAGCAGGTCAACTTACTCTCGATGAGCAATCTCACGAGGTAAAATATGATGATAAACAGATTAGACTTACAAAGACCGAATATGCAATATTAAAATTACTTATAAACAATCAAAATCATACAATATCCAAATCAGTTATTTTAGAACGGATAACGACTGACACTCCTGACTGTACTGAGGACTCGCTGAAACAACACATCAGCAATTTGCGAGTCAAGCTTCGTGATGTAAGTGGAAAAGATATGATAGAAGCGGTTTGGGGCATTGGCTATAAGCTGATTGTAAATTAAATCTTTACCTTTTTCTTTACCGCTATCTTTACTTTTATAGCGTAAAATGTGGCTGTAAAACAAAAAGGAGGCAATTTTTATGGAATATGTACTTACAACATCCGCAATTTCAAAGAGGTACGGTAAATTTCAGGCACTTAACGATCTGTCTATGCACATCTCCAAAGGTGCTATCTACGGATTTGTTGGCAGAAACGGTGCGGGAAAAACCACTCTTATTCGTTTGATCTGCGGCTTGCAGGAACCGACAAGCGGAGACTACTCAATTTATGGAATTGAGCATACAGATAAATCAATCTGTAAATCACGCCGCAGAATGGGTGCGGTGGTAGAAACGCCGTCTATTTATCTGGATATGACCGCAGAAGACAATTTGAAACAGCAGGCACTGATTCTCGGTCTTCCGTCATATGATTCCATTCCCGAAATTCTAAAGTTGGTTGGACTTGAAAATACGGGCAAAAAGAAAGCAAGAAATTTCTCCCTTGGTATGAAGCAGCGTCTTGGTATTGCAGTTGCACTAATGGGTAATCCTGACTTTCTCGTGCTTGATGAACCTATAAATGGACTTGATCCACAGGGAATTATTGAGATTCGTGAGTTAATATTAAAACTTAACAGAGAACAGCAGATTACCGTTCTCATTTCCAGCCATATCCTTGATGAACTGTCCCGTCTCGCCACACATTACGGTTTTATTGACAAAGGACATCTTGTTAAGGAGATCAGTTCAGAGGATTTGGATGCGCATTGCCATAAGTGCATAAAGGTAGAAGTAACAAATGCAAAAGCTCTTGCAAGAGTACTTGATGCTATGAGGCTTGAATATGAGGTGTTGAGCGACAGCATCGCTAATATTTACGGAAAGGTAAATATTTCTCAGCTTGTTCTTGCTCTGGCTAAGGAGGATTGCGAACTTATAACTTCCCACGAACAAGATGAAAGTTTAGAGAATTACTTTATCAACCTCGTCGGAGGTGATTATGATGAGTAGACTTCTCCGTGCGGGTGTTCGTAGATATATTCATAACATCGTTTTTTGGTTAGCTCTGGTTATCACCGGTATAGTTGCAGTAATCGGAGCAAGTCAGGCAAGATCATATTATTTTGACGATGTTTATTGCGTTGTGGAGTTTATTATCTTTGCTGTTATGATCTCTTGGCTTATTGGTCGTGAGTATGAAGAAGGTATTTTCAGAAATAAAGTTATTTCAGGACACACAAAGGGACAGATATATGTCTCTGAATTAATCCTCGGTGTTGGATCCTGCTTGCTGATGTTTCTGCTTTTTGGCATAATTTTCATTGTATTCAACAGTTATGTATTCACCAAAGTCGCTTTTGGCGTTCTCGCCAAACTGTTTTTAGATGTACTGCTTGTTAATATTTGCTTTGCTGTTATCTTGGTTACGCTGAGTTGCATTATACCTAAAAGAGCAATCGTTGCTATTGTAAATATTATCCTTGTGCTTGGAATTATCTTTGCATCATATTCTGTAAAAACGGTTGTTGTGCAAGAAGAATACTATCTCGAACGGGAATATGAAGAGCATACGGTGACTGATGAATTTGGAACCCATACCAAGGTAACTCCTATCGAGGGAAGTGAATACAAGGTAAAAAATCCCGATTATATAGATGGACCTGTGCGTACAGTTTTTGAAACCCTCTATGATATACTGCCTTATGGACATATAACCCAATATATTGCTTTGACCAATGATTGGTTTGGGTATTATAGGGATTCTCCTGGAGTTGACATAACTGGAGAAACTTCTAGCAAGGATTTAACTGTTACAAAGGACGATATTACAGAAATAAACTGCAATCTTATTTGGTCTGTGATTATCAATGGGGTTATTTGTGCCATCGGTTACACTTGCTTTAGAAAAAAAGAATTGAGGTGAGCAAATCTATGAGCAGATTACTCGCAAGCAATCTTTCAAGAGTACGAAAAAATGTTTTCTTTTGGATATCCCTTTTATGTGCAACAATAAACCCACTATACACCGTGATAAACAACTGGTATTACAAAGTGCATTGGGATTCGCCGTTGTATGCGGATGAACCATTTGTTCTGATAGGCAGTCATTATATTTTTGTTATTGTTCTTGCTGTGACCATCTCTCTGTTTATCGGAACAGAATATGGCGATAAAACTATACGAAACAAGTTAATTGTCGGACATTCCCGTTTATCTGTGTATCTTACAAATCTGTTGACAAGCGTAATCATTGCAGTTGCTATGTATTTTGCGGGAGTAATCGGTGCGTGTTTGGGTCTTCCGTTGCTTGGAGGAATCGTACTGCCGACGGAAAAGTTCATCTTGCAGATGGGCTTTGCCGCCTTATCCGTATCGGCCATAGCAGCAGTTATCTGCACAGTTTCAATGCTGATCGGAAACAGAGTTATAGGAGCGATTGCATCGTTACTTGTTACAATCGGATTACATGCTCTTCCACCCGTTTTAAGGTCTGATATATGGTTCCTTACAGATATGGGAATGCTGGATAGTTTCAGGGCAAAGATGGACTTGTTACTGTACGATTTATTGCCGACCTGTCAGTTGTATCAGTACACAAGCCAATTTGAGGATATACCAAAGAATATATACTTCTTCCCTATATACTCAATACTTATAATTGTTTTATTTGGATTTGTTGGTGCTATGTGCTTTAGAAAGAAAAATTTGAATTAAGAAAGGTGGGAGATGGATGCTTTGGCTTAGTATTCTGTGCGGAGTATTGATAATTGTTGTCATTGCACTTACAGCAAAGGTTTTCGTATTGAAAAAGAGTATGAATGAGATATGTGCTGATTTTGAGGACTGTCTGCATAAGGATACCAATGTACAGATTTCTGTTTCATCGGGGGATGAAACGGTCAAGTATTTGGCAAGAGCAATCAATCTTCAACTTTCAGAACTGCGCAAAATTAAACGGCAGTACGAGAACGGAGATCGTGAATTGAAAGAAGCGATAACGAACATTTCTCACGATCTGCGAACTCCATTAACGGCAATTTGGGGTTATCTTGATTTACTTGAAAAGAAGGATTTGCCTACTGATGCGAAAAGATACATTGCACAGATTCGCAACCGTTCCGAAGCTTTAAAGCAACTTACAGAGGAGTTGTTTCGATATTCCGTAATATCTTCAACACCGGAAATGTCCTACGAAAATATAAATGTATGCCGAGTATTAGAAGAAACGCTTATATCATTCGAAGGAGCGTTTCAAGAAGCAAATATTATTCCAGATATTGAATTATCGTCAAACCCTGTTTGGCGTAAGCTGGACACCACTGCTTTGACCAGAATATTCAGCAACATCATCAACAATGCTATTAAGTACAGCAATGATGATTTCTCAGTTGTGCTCGAAGCCAACTGCAGGATTGTTTTTTCTAATACAACGAAAAAACTAAGTACAGTTGAGGTTGGAAAGCTTTTTGACCGTTTTTATACCGTAGATTCAGCAAGAAAGTCAACAGGATTAGGTCTGTCAATAGCAAAACTCCTCACAGAGCGTTTGAATGGAACGATTAAAGCAGAGTACGTATCCGATAAACTAATTATAACGATAGAATTTCCGTAATTTTGAAAGATATTCAAAACCATCTCTAAGATCATTGAAAAACAATAGTTCGATAGTGTATAATAAAACACCTGCTCTATCCCAGTTGTCCTTTGTAGCTGCTCATTTTCTTGTATCAGGGTAGTCTAAGGATTTTATTAGATAGAATGTTATAGCCATTTCCTCTTTTTAAAATATACGAGGCTGATAGCAAGAACTAGCGTACTTAATAGACTTACTGCAATATATCCGTAGCGCCAGGTAATCTCTGGCATAGTTGTAAAGTTCATACCATACCAACTGGTAATCAACATGAGGGGATGGAATACTACTGATACTACAGTAAATACCTTCATAATTCTATTCATACTATAGTTTAAAGCAGCATCCAGCGCTTCTCTTATATGAATCAAACTCTCGCTTAGTGTCTGGGAATTGTCACTAAGACGCTGTGCCTTGCCGGTGAATATCTTAATATATCGCAAATCCTTATCCTGAAAAATCTCATTTTCATTCTCTAATAACCCCTCTCCAATATCCACCAGACTCTGATAATAGTTTTTCAAAACAGATAGTTGCTTTCTCATATCATAGATATTACGATTAAGCGTGACACTTATCCTCCCGGAAACTAGCTCTTTCTCCATATTCATAATATATTGCTCATACAATTCCAAATTTCGATTACCATCTATTAGTAATCGCTCTAGAGTACCAAAAATTACTTTTTCCAAGGTTGCATTTTGTTGATATCTCATAACTGCACTTTGCAGTGCCTCCATCGTATTATTATCATCTTTAATCGTAATAGTATAAAAACGGTTTTTCTTAAGTACAAACACAATGATATCACTACTACATGTGATATCATGCATAGATATTACATTAATTACTGCCACACTATAATCATCATATACATCATAGCTAGTACGAAAATGGGACACATCTCCCATATCTACTCTTACCAATAACTCATCAAAGCCTAGGTTACCCACCTGTTCCTTTAACTGTTCCATCTTAAGATAGGCAATACATGGTTGGTTCGGATCTATATCTTCAAAAGGCATCTCTACGATTCTATTTTCTTCAATGGTGTAAAACATCTATATTACCTCCATTATTAAATTACAACTTCTATATTCATACTGTATTCATCAGTTTTCCCATATAACTGAAAAAAACCCATAGAAAGACATTGCCTTGTAGCAAATCCTTTTACGGGTTTTCCTTCACTTATACACATTTTTTCACCACAAGTATGAATTTCTGTAAGATCTGGTCCAATCGACACACAATCCAAACCAACAACCGGCCTTCCAATAATCCACATTCTACTCCAGCATGGATTGCTTCTACCTTTGATGCATGCCCGTATTGTTCTACAGATACATCCATCATCAAAGTGCGAATTTATTAGGATCCATGATTCTAGCTTTCTTTTTGGACCAAAAGACACCACTGCTTACATCTTTTATTTGTTCACTGATTTCTTTTTTTGTGGCAATCCCATTTTTCTTAAGAAATTTAATTACTTCACTTGCAGATTTACAAAACAGACGCCGCTCTAAGTCTTTCTCCTGCCTTAATTCGTTACGCAATCCCCAAGCATATACAATGGCAGTAATGATTGCAAACATTACGATTCCTATGATTATCGTTATAAAATTCACTATTTCATCTTACCCTTTCCTTCCATAATAATAAATTTATTATTTCGCAGGATCTGCATATACTTAACCAATCTTCCATAAAGTGGATTTGCTTTTTCGCCATACTTTTCTTTGATTAGTTGAGCAATCTGATATATAGAATTCTGACCGTCTATTGCATTCCAAACAAAAGTACCATACTCATCCAACTTAATATGACTGATTTTCGGCGTGTGAAAAAATTTTTGAGCGATGGTGCTGTAAAAGCCTGTATGAACCATATGTATGGTTACGATACCATCTTTTTCTTCCCATGTGTTTTTTGAATTCCGAACCGGAATATAATCCAGATAATTATTACTTTTCTTTTTAGCCATTGTTATGTTCTCCACTTTAAAGATATTGGGCTGTATACAAATCGAATCTCATTTGATATACAACCCAAGTTATACATATTACTATTATTTATTAAGTTTCTTATTCCACATTGTAAATTTTAAGATGGATAAAAGCAATAATGCAAAGAATACCAAGCCCCCAATATTACCAAGGCTGATTTTGGAACTGATATCAATTGCTTCCCCAACAGAACCTCCCTTAAAAGGTATCACTGCAAGGACAGCTAAGATAATGCCAACAATTCCTTCACCAGCAATCAGACCTGATGTATAAAGTACACCTGATTGTACACAATCAGTTTTAGCCTTTTCATCTTTGTATTTACGTTTTTCAAGGAACCATCGAATCAATCCACCAGCCATGATTGGTGTGGAAAGATGAATTGGAAGATAAAGACCGATTGCAAATGGAAGTACTGGAATGCCAAGAATCTCGATTACTATCGCAATAAATACACCGGTAAATACCAATGCCCATGGAAGGTTACCACCCATAACACCCTCTACAACCATTTTCATAAGTGTTGCCTGAGGGGCAGCTAATTCTGCAGAACCATAGCCCCATGCTGAGTTTAAGAGATAGAGAATACCTCCAATAGCAATAGCAGAAACCACACATCCAATTAATTCACCAATCTGCTGTTTCTTAGGTGTGGCACCTAGTAAGAAACCTGTTTTAAGATCCTGTGACGTATCACCTGCAATAGCAGCTACGATACAGATTACGGAACCGATTGTAATAGCTCCAATCATACCGGTTGAACCGTCAGTTCCGGTTGCTTTTAAAATCAGTGTTGCAAATAACAGTGTTGCAATTGCCATACCGGAAACCGGGTTGTTCGAGGAACCGATAAGACCAACCATTCTGGAAGATACGGTTGCAAAGAAGAAACCGAAAACGATGATAAGCAATGCACCCAGTAAAGAAACCGGAATAGTTGGAACAAGCCACATAAATACTGCTATAATAAGAGAAACAACTAATACTACTTTAATAGAGATATCTTGTTCGGTACGAGTTGTACCACCATTATTTTTACCATAACCACCAATTGCCTGTTTAAAGGTCTTAATAATAAGTGGTAAGGATTTGATCAAACTCATAATGCCACCTGCAGCAACAGCACCTGCACCAATGTAACGCACAAAGCTGCCCCATAATCCCCAGGTTCCTTTGGTTGCCCAAAGCTCTGCAACAGTAACTTCAGCAGGATAAATGATTAGATTACTTCCAAATAATGCGATAAGTGGCATAATTACAAACCATGCAGTAACACCACCTGCAAGGAGGTAAGAGGATATCTTTGGACCGCAGATATAGCCAACACCTGCAAGAGCAGGGAGAACATCTCCACCAATACCAGATCCTTTGTAACTAGATATGGACCAATCAACTTCGCTTGGGAAGAGTTTAAGACCATCAGCTATAAATTTGTATACAGCTGCTATTCCAAGTCCTGCAAAAACTGTAGCAGATTTTGATCCGCCCTCTTCTCCAGCAATTAAAACTTCAGCGCATGCTTGTCCTTCAGGATATGTAAGCATACCGTGTTCTTTCACGATCAATGCACTTCTTAAAGGAATCATTAGCAATACACCAAGGATTCCGCCGCAAAGAGCGATTAATCCAATTTCAATCAAAGATGGCATATCACATATTCCATCATTTGCCCACATAAATAATGCTGGCAATGTAAAAATTGCACCTGCAGCAAGAGATTCCCCTGCAGAACCTATGGTCTGAACCATATTGTTTTCAAGAATACTATCGCGCTTTAATATTTTGCGAATAATACCCATTGAGATAACTGCAGCTGGAATGGATGCAGACACTGTCATACCTACACGAAGTCCAAGGTAAGCATTGGCGCCTCCAAATAAAATTGCCAGTAACGAACCGAGAATAACAGATACCACTGTAAATTCAGGCATAACTCTGTCGGCTGGTACATAAGGTTTAAAATTCTTATTGTCCATAATTTTACTCCTTTTTCTGTATTTTCGATTTTATTCGAATAATTTCGACTATTTTATTTTACTTTAATGTGAAAATACATTCAAGTATTAATGCAAAAACATTATTATGATTAATAGTAGATTTCTCAACAATATTACAAAGCTTACAAAATAATTTCAAAAAATCCATAATTATCTGAAACTAAAGAACAATAAAACAGCAAGAATGAGTAAAACAACACTTCGAAAAATTGATAAAATAGAGACATTGAAAGGAGGGCTTTGATATGAGCAACAATCGTATCGCAAAAATTGAAGCTGCTATTGAATTTATTGAAACACATTTAAGCGAAAAATTAGATCTAGACACTGTCGCCGATGCTGTTCATTACTCCAAATATCATCTGCACCGAGTGTTTACCAATACTGTAGGACTAACAATCCATGACTATGTGCAACGCCGCCAACTTACCGAAGCAGCAAAACTATTGGTTTTTTCTGAAAAACCAATTATTGAGATTGCTGCCGTAGCCGGATATGAAACACAACAAGCATTTACCAATATTTTTACGGCTATATATAAACAGCCACCTAATCAATATCGGGAAAATGAAAGATTTTACCCATTACAATTAAAGTTTCGCTTGGAGGGAGATTACAGAATGCTTCATAACAAAGAATTAAATAAATGGCATATTGCTTTCGCAACACAAGAAGATATCCCCTCTTGGATGGACTTGGTCCGTCTCGTAATTGATGGCTTCCCATATTTGCAAGAGGATGAGTATATTTTGGAACTAAAGCAACGTATTAAAAGCAAGCAGGCACTGATTTCTAAAGATGGTACTACAGCAGTGGGTATTATGCTTTTCTCCTATGAAACAGGAAGTATTGACTTTATGGGCACCCACCCACTTTATAGAAAAAGGGGAGTACCTAAAGCATTTCTAGATAAGGTAATGGGTGAACTTATTAAAGAAAAAGAAATTAGTATTACAACTTATAGAGAAGGTGATAAAGCGGATATTGGCCACCGTAAGTTAATACAAGAATTAGGCTTTGCAGAAGCGGAACTGCTCATCGAATTCGGATACCCCACACAACGCTTTGTTTTGCCAAAGGAGGTAACACATGAGCAGTAAAACACAAAATGTCGGACAGGAAACTGTAATTAATGTGCCAACTTCCATCCCTTTTCCAGATGAGATTGCACACCTCGCCATTATAAACGAAACATTAGATGCTGCTCTACAGGCGGCAAATGACGATGTAAATAAAATTGACAAGGACTACATGGCGGCCAAAAGATATATGGCTGACTATCGTGGGGAAATTGATCCCCATGAGATGTTTCAAAATGAACTGGCATTAAAACAAATAGACCAAACTGGCGCTTTTGCAGTGGGTATCTGCCATAAATTATCTAAGCTAAAAGAGTCTCCCTATTTTGCAAGAATTGATTTTAAGGGAGAGACGGAGCAGATGGCAAATTCCTATTACATTGGTAGATTTACATTCACCCATGAAAATGAAATACTTATTTTCGATTGGCGAGCACCTATTGCAAGCATGTTTTATGACTACGAGATAGGTCCTGCAGGGTATCATGCACCGATGGGCAGAATCGAGGGGGAACTAACACGCAAACGTCAATTTAAGGTGAATCATGGAATTATGGAATATGTTCTGGAAAGCTCGATCAATATTTATGATGATGTTTTACAACGGGAACTTTCCCATACCTCGAATGAAAAAATGAAGTCCATTATCTCCACTATTCAAAAGGAGCAGAACCAAATCATTCGAAGCGAAAAAGCTGAGACCATGATTATTCAAGGGGTAGCTGGTTCAGGAAAAACCTCGATTGCTCTACATCGGATTGCTTTCCTACTCTATCGATTCAAGGACAAGCTATCGGCACGTAATGTTACCATATTGTCCCCCAATAAAGTATTTGGTGATTATATTTCCTCCGTTCTTCCAGAACTTGGTGAAGAACCAATCTACGAGCTGAGCTTTTTGGATATTGCCGATGTGCAACTCAAAGGTATCATTCATTTTGAGCAGGAGAAAGATCCCTTGGAAACTATCGATACTAAATGGGTGGAACGGGTACGTTTTAAGTCCACACTGGATTTTGTAAGACAGATGGAACGGTTTCTTATGGAAGCTCCAAATCTTATCTTCGAATCTGCTGATTATACCTTTGGCCGTTTTTCAGTAACAGCAGACTGGATACAATCTCGTTTTAGCGCCTATCATAGCTACCCCTTTAAGAAACGACTTATTATGATCGCAGTTGATATCCTTGATCGTTTTACATCAGAAAATTACATGGACGATGATATCCCAAGTGTAAAAGTGGTATTGAAAAATCTAACTTCCATGCTCAAAATCAAAAATACTTTAGCGCTATATAAATACTTTTACCAATGGTTAAACCGCTCTGATTTGCTTGTTTTTCCTAAGAAACAGACTTTAGAATGGGCTGATGTGTTTCCATTTCTCTATCTCCACGGATCCATGGAGGGCCTAAAAGAAAGTAAGATCATCAAGCATTTAGTGATTGATGAAATGCAAGACTATACCCCCATTCAATATACCGTCATTAATCGCTTGTTTTCTTGTGAAAAAACAATTTTAGGTGACTTTGGGCAATTTATAAATCCTAATCATCTGAACTCCTTGGCACAGTTACAGGAACTTTATCGTGATGCAATCTTCGTAGAGTTGAATAAAAGCTATCGCTCTACCTATGAAATTATCACCTTTGCAAAGAAAATTGGACAGGTGGCAAAACTTGAGCCAATAGAGCGACATGGAGATGTACCGATGGTCATTTCCTGTATAGACCAGCATGATCAACTAATCAGAATCAAAAAAATGCTAGATTCCTTTTTGCAAGGCAACGGGGGGTCCCTAGGCATCATCCTAAAAACCAATAGTGCTGCCAAAGAATGGTACAATCTACTTACACAGGATTATGAAATTCAACTGATTTCCCCTGATAGTACTCGCTTTGAAAATGGTATTTCTATCACCTCCATCCAGATGTCTAAAGGATTAGAGTTTGACCAAGTGATTGTTGCTGATGTGGACAGTAATACCTACCATACCGAATATGACAGTAATCTGCTTTACATTGCCTGCACAAGAGCAATGCACAAGTTGCTACTCTTTCATACAGGCAAGCCGTCACATCTACTCCCTAGGTAGGAAACGGTGGGATTAAAACCCACGCAATAAAAAACTATTAAATATGTAAAACACGTATATCCCCTAATTATTTGGATTGTGCGTGTTTTTTGACTAACTGTCAGTATTCTAACTTCAAGACAGTATATATGCAACATTTGCAACACGAATTGCAACACGAATTATGATTACAGACGCTAAGGATTTGACACTCTTTCCCATAATATGTTATTGTTTACTTATGAAGGGAGTTGTGATGATGGGTATAATGGATCAGCTAAAAGAAACATGGAAAGAAAATCAGATGATATCTAAAGAACGAAGGGCAACAGAACGTGAATTTAAAAAACAAGCTAGAGATGAGCAGCTGCATCTTTCTAAGATATTTAGATCTAGCAAAAAATATGATAAACTTCAAATTGATTGTATTAATAGGCTGTGGAAATACGGCGCATTCGGAACTATTAAAACCTTTGATGACATTCTTGATATAGATATCTATGAAAACGGTTCCTCTGTTCAATCAACCAGTACTGGTAGTATGGTTGGTCGTGCAGTCGTTGGAAGCTTAATAAACTCTGCAGGAGCTATAATTGGAGGAGTAACTGCTAAGAAAAAGAGTTCAGAAATTATCAGTACATTGCAAGTGCAGATTAAAACCACCGATATAAATACACCAATAATTAGATTTGATTTTATTGATAAGCCAATTAAAAAAGATTCCAAAGATTATATGAAAGCTTATACCAAAGCTCAAGATATGCAGGCATCATTACAAGCTGCATTAAGATAACATGATGTATATACTATCTTTAAGTGAAGGAAGAGGTTATATGCAGAAGATTATTATAGTAATTCCAATAATATTAATAGCATTATGCTCATATTCAAATAGTAGAAGTAGTAGTCCAAATGATATTGATACAGGTACTCCCGCACAAACTATAGAGCCTTCTACCGAAACGACAATCAAACCAACACCTGATTTACCATATCATGATTTTACGAATATGCAGTTATCTGTTGTAGCCTGGCGCTCTTATTTTGAGCAAGGCTATAACGATATAGAGTATGAACTCAAGATGGTTGATGGAGGTTACTATTCTATACGGTGACTGCATCTAAACCAAAATGAGACGTTGTGGACCTATATATGGTAACTATCAATTCCGGCCATCTAGAATTTATCTGTAGACAAAAAAAGAATGAAAATAACAAGCAAACCCCGGACTGCTCCGGGGTCTTTTTTATGAAGGGTTATCGGCTAGGGTTGGGAAAATTTATCGAAAAGATCTCGCCAAAACCCAAACACGAAAAAGAGTACTGCAGCTTCCAGATCACATCAAAACATTGAATGAACAGTTGCCAGAAGATCAGGACCAACTTGTAAACATTAGTGGGCATGCTCTAGTGGATGGAAAACAGATCATGTTATAAAAAAAGTCCCAGTAAACACTGAGACTTAGGACGGAGACGGTGGGATTCGAACCCACGTGCCGGTTACCCGACAACTTGATTTCGAGTCAAGCTCGTTATGGCCACTTCGATACGTCTCCAAATTGTTACTATATTAGTTGCTAAATTGCACAATTAACAGTTCTACACCAATCTTCTCATTCAGTCGCCCTGTCTTTACCTGTTCTTCAATATCAACTGATGTCCGTAGTGCCTTCATCAGTGTATCATTGGTAAAGTTTCTTCCCTGCGCCAGATATTTGCCCACTGCAAAAGGAGGAATTCCAACTTTCTTAGCAACAGAGCCATTGTCATAGTGAAGAACAGCTAATTCTTTCACCTGAAGTAGAATGTTAAAATGTCTTGTAATCAGGTAGAGAATTGTCATAGGCTTTTCCTTTAAAGCCAGTAAGTCATAATACAGTTGAAGTGCTACTCTTTGCTTTTTACTACCAATAGCATCAATCATTGCAAAGATTTGATTCGTAATCTGAACTGTCACTACCTCATCCACGTCTTCATTGGTAATAACATCTCTCTCTAAAACAAAGCAAGTCAACTTCTCCAACTCTGTGTTAATCGTCTCCATGTCAGAGCCAGTCTTATTTAGAAAATAGTCCACCGTCTGCTCTGTAATACTCTTTCCATCGCTTTTTAAACGGGATGCAACCCATAACTTTAGTTTTTTCTCATCCATGCCATTCATCTCAGATACAACACCAAGTTTTGAAACTGCTTTGAAAAGCTTATTACGTTTGTCAATCTCATTTTCTACAAATACCATCACTGTGGTCTCCGGCATATTAGGTAGATACTCAGCCAGATCACTAGCAGATTTAAATAGACCGCTATTTTCTATAATTACAACTCTTCTCTCAGCGAAAAACGGCAAGGTATCTGAAAAACCAATGACTTTGTCCACCTCTATATCCTTACCCTCAAAATAGGAGTAATTCATCTCGTCACTTCCAGCTAAAAGAGCTGTCTTTAGCTTCTGTTTATACTGTTTCTTCAGATAATCCTCTGAACCATACAACAAATACACTGGTTTATACTCTTTATTTTTTATATGACTATTAATAACCTGCATATACCTTCCCTTTTCACTGCTTGGAAATTAAAGCACCATAGTACACATTTCGTACCATGGTTTATTGTACCTAAAATAAAAGGATTTATCAAGATTATTTTTTTAAATCCTGTACTTCCAATCGTTTACACTTTTCTTATAACAATCTGGGCTATTATAATAATTTCGCCCTTCTCTTCTACAAACATTAACTCTCTAGATGAAAGAACCTGGCCACTAGTTGCCTCATGCAGGATTAAAACTTACTCCGTGTGGCATTGCCTATAACAGGGAGAATTTAATCTTCATACCGCTTGTATAAGCAAATGTATTGTTTACTTTATTGTAGTCTTTGATGTCTACCACTTCAATAAACCATCCTATAAATGCGGTAGTCTCTAGGGTACCTGCTAAAATAATTGTGCAAATAAAACATCACTAAATAGGGGCACCCTCCGTAAGGAAGGTGCCCCTATGGGTGGCTCTTGTATCTAAACTGAATAATTGATATGCGTTTTTGCGGTATATCCATTGGCTATGCCGTTTTTTCTTTGCGTTCTGCAATGTGCTTTTGGAATGCTTCTTCCATTTCTTCGGGAGTGAGTTCTCGAAGTATGCCAACGCCGTTATAATAAATATCCATTAGCTGAACTCGCTTGCCGTCAAGGTATCTTGGAGCGTACACTACTATTTTATCAATAAACTCGTGTACGAGCTCAGGTGTCAGTTCCTTGATTTGTGTTATTCGCTTGACCTTATCAATGAATTTCTGCAAACTTTCGGTCTTGTCCGTTTCGGTTTCAAGATACCTTTGCATTTCAGGAAGAGCATTCTGATATTGTCAATATCAAATGCTGACTTTCCCTTTAAGTATCCCATGAAGCTTGATACACTTATCTTTGGCGGTATACTCACCAACATATGAATATGGTCTGGCATAAGATTTCCTTCTAAAATCTCTACACCTTTGTATAAACATAGTTGTTTTAAAATATCTCTTATGTCTGCCTTATATTGAATATATATAATTTTTCGTCTATACTAAGGAGTAAAGACAATGTGGTACTTACACATCCATTTTGTATGTGCTAAATCATTGGCTTTTTTTGCCATAAAATCACCTTTCCTTTCGTAAATAGTGGCTTGGACACCTCTATTATACTCGGAAAGGTGATTTTTTGTATAACAACTGGTCCACCACCCGCATAGCAGGTGGTTTATTGTTTCACACATCTCCATTTCTCCGTTGGGAGAAACTCCGATGAGCTCAACAGAACAAATGTTCGTTTGTCAAGACTTTTCTGCTTTCCTGTTTTTAAAATTACCTACTACTATGTAACGAGCTAAGTATATACAACATATTCCTGAAAATTAAAAACATTTTTAAAAATTTGAGAATTTCAACATCACACCATATTTATATATCTATAATTATATAAAATCTTGTAATTGATGGTGGGTTATAGTAAAATAATTTATAAAGGTTTTTATTAGAAAAAATGCTTTATATCTTTATATAATTTACCATCAAGATTAGGCAAATCAATTTATTTCGGAGAAATTACTATGAAAGCAACCAAAGCTCTTGTATTAACAATATGTTTATTATTAGTTACATTATCTAGTGTGTTTACTTTTTCCGCATCAGCTGCAACTTATGGAGATTACCAATATACTATAGATAATAATAAAGTCACCATAACAAAATGCAATAAAACAGTAAGCGGAGAAATAACAATCCCTTCAAAGATTAATAATAAGACTGTAACACGTATTGATAGCGAAGCGTTTAAAGATTGTAAGAATATTACCAACATTATTATTCCAAATAGTATCGAGTATATCGGTTATGAAGCCTTTAGGGGTTGTACAAATATTACAAGCATTACAATTCCTGATAACGTTATTCATATTGGTTATCACGCTTTTGCCGATTGTTCAAATCTTACAACTGTATTTATCGGGAAAGGAGTAGATACTATATGTGATAATGCCTTTTCCTGTTGTGAAAAGCTCACAAATTTCACTGTTAATGATAATAATGAATATTACTCTTCGATGGATGGTGTTTTATTTGACAAAAAACAAAAAACACTTGTACAATATCCTATAGGAAAAAATTCAACAACATATACAATCCCAGAAAGTGTTATAAATATAGGAAATTCCGCATTTTTTCGTTGTATCAAACTAACGAATATTACAATTCCTAGTAATATTATAAGAATAGATAACTCCGCATTTGCTGAATGTTCAAATCTCGTAAGTGTTATTATTGATGATGGTGTTAAAGATATCGGCGAAGGGGTGTTTAATTGGTGTTCTAAGCTTGCAAATATTAATATACCTGATAGCGTTACTAGTATAGGAAGTTCATTTTATCAAACCGCATTTTATAACAATGAAAACAACTGGGAAAATAGCGTTTTATATATTGGAAATCATTTAATAGAAGCGGAAAAATCAATTTCTGATTATTATGCCGTAAAAGATGGCACAAAAACAATTGCTAACGATGCTTTTTCCTCTTGCGTTAATCTTACAAATATCACTATCTCACAAAGCGTTACGAGTATAGGTAGAAACGCATTTAAAGATTGCTCAAATCTAAAAAACATAACAATTGGGAATAACGTTAATAGTATAGGTGAAAGTGCATTTTTTAATACCGCTTATTATAATAACCCGAACAATTGGGAAAATAAAGTCTTATATATAGGTAATCATCTGATAAAAGCAGAAAGCTCTATTTCTGGTTTTTATGAAATAAAAGCAGGCACAAAGACAATTGCAGATAAAGCTTTTTACTCTTGTGATTCCATTACCAATATTACACTTGCCGATAGTATTAAGAATATCGGTAATTCTGCATTTTATAGTTGCGATAACCTTGCCGACTTCATCTTCCCCAAATGCGTTACAAGTATAGGTAATGAAGCATTCATGTTCTGTCATAGTCTTACAACAATAACCATTCCCAATAGTATAGCGCTTATCAATACTGGGACTTTCTATGGATGTGACAGTCTTACAACCGTAACCATCCCGAACAGCATTATACGTATAAGTGATTCTGCGTTTGCAGGTTGCTACAGCCTTCTTAATATTACTCTTCCTAATAGTGTTATGTATATTGACGATTATGCCTTTTTGGGATGCCATAGTCTTACTACTATAACTATGGGAAATCGTATTAAAAGTATAGGTACCTCTGCGTTTTATAATTGTTACCAACTCAAAAATTTTTGGTATAGCGGTAGCAAAGAGGATGCGACTGATATTTCCATAGGGCTCAATAATGACTATCTACTTAAATCCACATGGCATTATAATACCTGTTTAGATAATCATGAGTATTCTTCCAACTGTGATGAAACATGCGGTAAGTGTGATTGGACACGAGAAGGTACAGAACACACTTATGTTTATGATTGTAGTTCAGAGTGCAACTTTTGTGATGCGACGCGTATTGCTACTCATAATTATGAATGGATAATCGACAAAACGGAAAATTGTGGTATTGATGGTGTTAAGCATGAAGAATGTACTATTTGCCACGAGAAGATTAATGAAAATACCATAATATTCGCAACGGGGAAACATACTTATGATAATGCCTGTGATATAGAATGTAATATTTGCAAACAAAACAGAACAATAAATCACGATTTTAAATGGATTATAGATGATCTTGGAAATTGCGGTATTGATGGTGCAAAGCACGAAGAGTGTACGGTTTGCCATACAAAACGTAATGAAAACACCATAATTCCTGCTACTGGTAACCATAAATACACCAATAGTTGTGATACTACTTGCGATGTATGTAATGAATCGAGAACAATTACACATTCTTACAAGACAACCACCACTAAAGCAACAACTTCCAAGGATGGTAAAATTGTTAAGAAGTGTACCGTATGTGATAATGTAGCTAGCAGCACTACTATCAAATACGCAAAGACGTTCACATTGTCAGTAACAAGTTACACCTACGACGGCAAAGTAAAGACTCCGACTGTTGTAGTAAAGGATTCTTCCGGCAAGACACTAAAAAAAGATACCGATTACACAGTAACTTATCCAAGTGGCAGAAAAAATGCAGGAACGTATAAAGTTGTAATCACTTTGAAAGGTAATTACACTGGTAGTAAAACTTTAAGTTTTAAAATCATTCCAATTAGTGTTTCAAAATGTGAAATAGCTCTTTCTAAAACGAGCTACACATATGATGGTAAGTCTAAAATACCTAGTGCAATGGTTTTGAATCATAATGGAACCAAATTAACCGATTCTTCATATACCGTAACTTATGCAAGTGGCAGAAAGAATGTTGGCACTTACAAAGTTGCGATTAAAATGAAGGGCAACTATACAGGTACTAAAACACTTACCTTTAAAATAAATCCCGCCAAGACGACTGTATCTAAACTTACCGCAGGTAAGAAGAGTATCACGGTAGCGATTACCAAGAAATCCACACAAGTTACCGGATATCAAATTCAGTACTCAACCTCTAAAACGTTTAGCAACGCAACAACTAAGACTATTTCAAGTTATAAGACTACGAAATACACATTAAAGAGTCTGAGTGCTAAGAAAACATACTATGTAAGAGTCAGAACCTATAAAACAGTTGGCAAAACCAAATATTATTCCGGTTGGTCTACTTACAAGTATGTAAAAACCAAATAACATAGCAAACGGGGCAAGGAGAAAAAACTCCTTGCCCCATTAACTTATGTATAAATTTAGTTCGCTATTAACAATTGCTGTAGTTCCTTTGCTCTCCTGTCTCTACATACATTCAGCCCGCATATCACATTCATATTCATAGGCGGCATCAAGCATATCAGAACAGCCATTTACAAAATTGAATATACTTATCAGCCAATAAATTGCTTGATAATAATCTATTTTCTTTAATTGCAAATGATATTCAAGTCCATAATTTGTTGGATATCTGAATTTATCACCTTTTTTATCAAGTTTACTTAATTCACTCAAATATAATTGTCAACTATTTCAGTAACGATAATTTGAGCTACATTGTAGAAAGATTCGCTTAATTTTATATAATCATTAGCTTGATTCTTGCTCCAATCAAACGTTATTATATCCTGTGTATTGGAAATGTCATCAATTTTATTCCCTAAAGAAACCCAATATTTATCTGGCTTTATCATTATTTCACCTACTTCACAACATTAATTATATGTATCTCTTGCCTTGAATTTTTCAAAACCATTATCATAATTTGGATTGTTAATTATAAAGTGCTGAACAGATTCAATATTAAGATAGTTCATCAACTTTATTAAGTTATACCCGTCTGGAATGGTTTCTCCTTTTTCCCATTTTTGATAGGTGCGCAATTGCACACCTACAGCATCAGCTAAAGTTTGTTGTGTGAGACCGATTTCATTACGATAAAACTTAACAAATACCACTCCATTCAAGGATAGGATTGGTATCATCATCGCAAGGAAATTCACCACCGATAATAATTTCTCTATCTTGTCGCAAGAAATCCTCATTAAAACCAACCAATCCTGGCATATAAATAATAGGGCTTTGTTTAGCCAATTTCAAAATCCGATTATACTCATACAAGAAATTTTGCGGATACTTGTTGTCAATGTGCAATTCATAACACAAATCAAGGTAATGAACCCATTTAAAAAATATATCAGCACGCCCATAGGTACCGGTTAAACTGATCGGGTATCCAATCATTCTGGCTGACTACAAAAGCCGAAGGGAGACAACTTCCTTACGAAGTGTCTCCCTTCGAAGTTATTTATTATTTTCACAATACTCCTCCATCCATACCTGGGTACCATCCGTTGTTAAAGTTATGGCTCCACTGTCCTTAGTGACATAATATTTACATCCTACCCTCCCCAGTCTGTCTAATAACTCCTTATGGGGATGCCCATACCTATTGCCTGAACTACAGCTGATAAGTCCAATTTGTGGAGAGATTTCTTCTAGAAAGTCCATACCGGTAGAATTCTTTGAGCCATGGTGGGCAACTTTTAATACCTCATACTGTTTTAATTTTTCCTGTATCCTTATGTATTCTTCTCCTTCCTTTTCAACATCTCCGGTAAACAGCATGTCAAACTCCCGAAAACTTATGGAAAGCACTAACGAATAGTCATTGGCAGATACTGGAGTATACTCCAAGGCAGGATGAAGGCAATCAATTCTTAGCTCTCCTTCCTTCAGTGAATCACCTCCCTTAAGCTTAACCACTGGAACCTCACATTCTTTTGCCGCTACAACCAATGCATCATAGTTCTCATCCATATAAGAGATTTGAGGAAGAGCAAGTTGCCCTACCTGACATTCTCCCTTTCTAGAGGCCTCCAAAAGTTCTAGCACACCGGAAATATGATCATTATCGCAATGGGTTACAAACAAATAATCTACCTTACTAATTCCTGATGAATAGAGAAATGGAAGTATTCGGTAAGTTCCTACTTCACTTACATCCGAACTTCCACCATCGATGAGATATACATGCTCATTAGGTGTCTTAAGAACATAACAGTCTCCCTGACCCACATCTAGAGCTGTTACCGTCAGCATGCCCTTATTGGGCCATGGTATAACTAACACAACCATTCCTAATAGAATGATAAGAATCCCGGCTCTCTTTCCCTTGCCAACAAGAAGTAGTCCCAAAATAATTAAAATAGCATATAGGTATAACTCCATCTGAGTAGGTTTACCTACCACATAATAATAAAGTGGAAGGTAGTACGTTAGTCCGCAGATTCTATTACAGAATTCAATAATATAGTGGGGAGATGCTAGAAAGAAACGCCCAATCGGAAGGAAAAAGCATCCTAAGAAACCAGCCGGGAGGCCGAATATAATGACATAGTCCATCATAGGAACTACGAGAAGGTTCATCAGACAAGAATAGGTGGGGATGCGGTAAAAACTAACTAACAGGATTGGATACAATATAGATTGCACAGCAAATTGAAACATAAGCAACTTAACAAGTTTGCATTGACTGTTGGTTCTTAGTCTACATAGGTATCTCAGTGACCTTGAACTTATGGAAAGTGTCTTTACCTCTTCTCTCTTCTTCCATTCCTCCACAGGTACAGCAGATATAAGAATTGGATAACTTAATCCTATTCCAAGAATTGCTCCATAGGATAGTAAAAATCCTGTATTATAGATCTGCATAGGTTCCTGTAGTAAGATCAACAAAGCACTTAGAGATATAGCCGATAGCAAATCATAAGTCCTTCCTACCATTCCGGCGCCTAAGAAAATAATCATCATCACTACTGCTCGATTTGTTGAGACACTAAATCCTGTCAGGATACCATAAAACAGAATGAATAGCACCGCTGTCGCTGTTGCCCATTTCCGTCCAAGGAGCATAGCCACAAGAGAAAATATAGCCATACCCAGTAATGTAATATGCATACCTGAGATACTAATAACATGACTAATTCCTGCTGCTTGATATAATTCTTTAATTTCCGGCTCTAAGTTTTTGGTGTCCCCTAACAACATTGCATTTAAGACAGATGCCGTATTCTCTCCCAGACTGTTATATACTTCTTTCATTCTGTTTCGTAATAGATACAAACCCTGGGCACAGTAGTTAACGTTGAATTGAAGTACTTTTAATTCCATTGCCATCATGCGGTAATCAATATTTTGCAATTTATGATAGAAGCGCTCATCAAACTGACCAGGGTTGGTTGGACTTGTAAATAAAGATAACTTACCGGATACTGAAACTCTATTGCCTAACTCAAGTTTCGGCATCTCCTTGATATAAACATAGATTGTGGAATTGTTATGGTAATTGTGATTAGAATTGAATTTTAAAAGAGAGTTGTTATAAGAAACATCAGATAGCAAAAGCTGATATGTATCATCCTTCTGAAGAATATTTGCAATGGTTCCTTCACAGGAGGTATACACTGGACCATTCTCCAAGGCCTGATCCACTGGACCGGGGAGTTTTTGATTCCACATAAAGACAGCCCCCAAAAGAAATGTAATTGGTATAAAGAATAGAAAAAAGTCATACCGATTAACAGATTGTCGAAACCAGAAAAATATAAGAAAACATAACAGTGCTAATGCCAGTATTATTCGAATAATAAAGGAAAGTTCATATAATAACCCTCCCAAAACATAGGCTCCAAGTAACAAGAGTAATGGTCGTTTAATCAAACAAGGTACCTCCAGATAAGATATTTTATGCACTCAAATTTATCTCTGTAGGTACCTTTTCATCTAGGAAACATCTAGGACTCTTTTATCAAATCATAATTAATTTCAAAATATTGATCAAAATTATCGACTGAACCATAACTTCGTACTTTTTTTCCATCAATGGTAAACTTTACTTTATTAACAGCTGGTAGACTAGTCAATGAATTGACGATGGAGTACACGATAAGCTCGTCATCTATATTTTCTGTCTTTTTCATAAACTCGGAGCTCAAGTCCACATAGCAACAATAATCTATAGTGACTATGCTATTGCATCTGGTACCCTTTGGTATCACACTATAAATAGACTGGTTTAGACCTTTGATATTGGCAGGACCTTGAATCAGTTGGTCAATAATAATCTTCTCCAAAGAAGTGGTTCCATCATAATCTGCAGTAGCATCTACTGCTATGAGAGTATCATAATTCTTGTTGGCATAACAGAGCACTATGTTCTGCTGCGCTTGATAATTACTGCCTTCAATAAAGGTATTGGCATTCATAACTCCTACAACCTTACCATCTTCCTGCAAGGCCACCTGATTAATATAAAACTCCACACCTGTAATACCCGGGATTTGACATAACGTCTTTACAATTGCTGCCCTGTGCAGGGTTTCTTGGGCTCCAGTAAGTGTGTCGTAGCTAATATCAAAATTCAGTCTTATGACAGTAGCACCTTCCGATAACAAATAAGTTGGAAGATGTATTCCATCCGATATTGGCTTTTTAGAAGTAACATCCTTAGGGGTTCCTCCCAAAGCTTGAATAAATTCACGTATGAGCTCTTCCTTATCTGTGTGTTTAGGGGTAAAGGATTGTTTTACTAACGCTGTCTCATTACTATTTATATAATAGACATAATAATCTGATTCTACTGTGTCCTCTTTGTTACTGCAGGAGTATAAAAACACAAGACTAATCAACAGCAGAATAACAATCTGTATCTTCTTCATATAGGCCTCCTTTGCTAACTAAGAGATATAATTCAATGGAATTCTGACAGTGAAGGTCGTGCCCTCCTTCTCTTTGCTATATACCTTAATCGCTCCGCGATGCATAAGTATCGCATTACGGGTTATGGATAAGCCAAGACCAGTTCCTCCTGTCTCTCTAGATCTAGCTTTATCAATGCGGTAGAAACGCTCAAAAATATGATCCTGTAATTCCTCTGGGATTCCAACACCGGAATCAGATACCTTTACATAGAAAAACTTGTGATCTGCATTTAAGGAGACACGCACCCAACCTTCATCATAATTGTATTTAATCGCATTCTCTATCAGATTGCTTATGGCTAAGGAAATCTTAACCTCATCTACCTCAGCAATAACAGGTCGGAAGCTTTCAAAGATTAATTCAATACTTCTTGTAGAAGCAATAGGTTTCAAACGCTTTAGAATTTGTTCTAAAAGTTCGTTGATATCCACGCTACTAATATTCATTTCTCCTGCTTTCTTGTCTAACTTCACAAGAGACAACAAATCATTGATTATCTTATTTTCACGTTCAATCTCTTCAGCGATATCAACTAGAAATTCACGATACAGTTCAGGAGACACATCCTCCTGCATCAACAGTGAGTCTGCCAAAACCTTAACAGAAGTGATTGGTGTCTTTAATTCATGTGACACGTTACTAACAAATTCCTGCCTAGAACTTTCAAGATGCTGTATTCTTCCAATCATCTGATTAAAAGATTCCACCATGCTTTCCACTTCCGAGTAACCTGAAATAGTTACTCTTTCATCAAAAGAGCTTTCAGACACATGATCTATACTGGAAATCATTTTCTTAAATGGTTTAGTTACCAAAAAAGAGAAACCCAAAGCAAAAATAAATATAAGAAGTATGAATATAACAATTAATAAGTACGTTTTCTGATGTACTGAGGCCATCGTTTTATAGATATCCTCTATGGAAACTTTTACAAGCATCACGCCACCTATAGCAGTATCTGACTCATTAGATTCACTTGCATTGCTCACAACCACTGCCTCATTATTTGCGCTATCGGTAGAAATCTTTGTGTTAATAGGCATTGCAATTTCAATTGCATCTCGTACAACTTTATTACTAGTTTCACCCTTCATAGCCATCATGACTGGCTCCGACACAAAATACTGCAACGTAGTTCCTGTCCCCTGAGTACCATAAGTATAGGTGTCTTGCAACACTCTACACTTACTGTTGATTAAAATCACACGTCCGCTGTATTGCTCAGCAATAATACGGATTTCTGTTGCAATATCTTGATTATCTTCCCCATACAGTATTCTATTCTGGGAAATCTTGTCCCCTAATAAATCCAACCTTCGGTTGATATCATCTATTCGGTACTCAATCGCCTTAGCCTCATATCGCGCAGTAACAATCTCAATAAAGATAGCCATAGGGACACATCCTATTAATAGCAATACTACGAATAATTGGAGTCTCATACTCTTCATGTATTTCTTTATCTTTTTAAATCTAGCGAATATAGAAAACACCTCTTTCTATCTCTGGTGCAGTATAATATGGTAGAGACCCAATGTGAATCTCTACCATATTGTACAAATTGTATCATCTAATTGTATTAACGCCACGGTTCTCTTCCTGGTCCTCTTCCTGGACTCCAACCTGGTCCTCTTCCTGGACCCCAGCCTGAACCCCAGCCTGGACCCCAACCTGGACCCCAACCTGGACCTCTTCTTGGACAACATCCTGGACCCCAGCCCCAATTAGGTGGACGTGAGCCGCAACCCCATGGAGAACCACAACCTCTCCAATTGGCTGTCTCTAATGTATCAGTTGTTTTTTTATCAGAAAACTCATTTTGCATAATATCACCAATCATTTTATCTTATCTACACTATTAATATATGCAAATGTCGAACTATGGTGATAATAATCTTATTTTTGCATTATCCTTGAAAGAAATATCCTACACCCCATTTGGTATGTATATACTGAGGCTCACTTGGATTTCCTTCAATCTTTTCACGAAGACGTCTAATATGAACATCTACTGTCCTTACATCACCTGGGTAATCATAGCCCCAAACTAAATTAAGAAGATTCTCTCTACTGTATACCTTGTTCGGATTAAGCATCACTAGCTCTAATAAGTCAAATTCCTTGGCTGTAAGATTAACCTCTGTGCCATTTATATAAACTCTCCTAGATTCGCAATCTACTTTGATATTACCAAAAGTGTATACTTTAGCAACTTCCTCAATATTCTCCTTCTTCGTACTTCTTCTCATAATAGCTTTAATTCTGGCTTTTACCTCCAGAATATTAAATGGTTTAATGATATAATCGTCAGCTCCGTATTCCAAACCTAGTATCTTATCCATGTCATCACCCTTTGCTGTCAACATGATAATTGGTACATTGCTGAATTCTCTAATCTGCACGCATACGTCAAATCCATTCATCTTTGGAAGCATTACATCCAGTAAAATAATATCATATTCCTTAAACTTTGCAGCCTGAAGCGCTTCCTCACCATCATAGGCGCAATCAACCTCCATGCCATCCTGCTCAAGGCTAAAACGAATGCCCTTTACTATTAATTTTTCATCATCAACTACAAGAACTTTTTTACCCATCTTATCCACCTCATTTAACTTTAATATAATCTTTTATCTTTGTATACAAACCAGTCTTTATCCCAGTAATATTCATCAATTCTTCTTTACTTTGAAAACTCCCATGCTCTTCCCGATAGGAAATAATAGCTGCGGCCTTTGTTTCTCCAATTCCGGGAAGTTCCATTAGTTCTTTCAAATCAGCTTGATTAATATTTACTAATTGGCTGGTATTCGTTTGGTTCGATTTATCTTTCTCTTGTAAGCCACTTACTTTATCCTCTGTAGTGGTTTTCTCTGAAACAGAATAACTACCTTGCTCCATTTCCTTTTTGGAAGGAATATAAATCTGTTCTCCATCTACTACAACTCTGGCCAGATTTACACATTCAGGTGCTGCCTGTTTTGTAAATCCTCCTGCCAGTTCAACAGCGTCTGTTACTCTGGAATCCACCGCCAATTCATAGACCTCAGGTTTTTTCACCTGACCACAGATGTACACGTATACCTTACCGCTTAAATTAACAGTGTCTGGCGGAGCAGAGACATGCTCACTTACGTTGGATGGCTGAGGTGACTGTGACATCAACTCCATAACCAACGAATCCGTTTTCTCACTGCAACTATAGAATAATCCCGTTGCCCCTAAAAAAGCAGCTGTAAGTAATGCCTTTACAACGCTTTTTTTGTTCATATTCTACTTCCTTTACTTAATATTGCAACATTACTGTTACATATTTATTCTACCTAATCAACTTTTGTTTTACAATAGCATTTTGTACATCTTAAGATTTTTATAACAATCTTAAATGTTATATCTATTTTTCCCACTTAAAAATGACAAAACCAACAATCGCCACTGCCATACCTATTAGCTTTCTCCATTGGAAATCTTCCTTTTCCACACCAAACATTCCAAATAACTCAATAATATAAGCAACTAAAAGCTGTGCGATTACAATGAGAAGCGCGGCTTTAGCAGGCCCTAAGCTATTCATGGACTTAATTACCGTTATGGTAATAAAAGCTCCAAGGACTCCACCTAGAAGCATATACTTTCCATCGATTCTAAATAACGCTGAGAAACTTGATTCTCTGCCTGTGAGATACCAGGCACCCAAACAAATGACAAGAGCAGTAACTTGGACAAAGCTAGCCGAAACCCACAAGCTGGTCTGCTTTGTCACTCCTGCATTAAAAACTCCCTGAATACTCATTAAAGCACCGGATAACAACGCAATCAGTAATCCCCACATAGCATTCTCCTTTTAAATTTAATAAGACTGTATCTGTTTTACCAGCATACAGTCTCTTATATTGTTACCCGTTTCTAACAACCTATACAGGTTTTAATTATCAAGTACGCCTTCGCGTACTTGCTGACTACCTACATAGCTGAGAGGCTATTCTTCTTTCAAGATAAACAATCCTTCAAAATCGTAATCATGTCATCTATGTGTTTCTTTTCAATTACAAGTGGCGGAACAAAACGAAGGATATTAGCACCTGCAGAAATCACAAGTAAACCTTTTTCTTGGGCTTTTACAATAATATCATTTACAGGATCTTTACACTCAATCCCCTGCATCAATCCTTTCCCACGGCGTTCTACCATGCAGTCACTTTCTTTAACCAATTGATCCAGTTGATTTTCAAAATAAGTACTAACTTCTTTTACATGATACAGAATGTCTAACTGCTTAAATTGGTCGAACACAGCATTTATTGCTGCACCAGCTAGAGGATTATATCCATAGGTAGTGCCATGATCTCCCGGTTCCATGGCCGATGCTGCCTTTCCTTTCGCAGCAAAGGCTCCAACTGGAATTCCACAGCCTAATGCTTTAGCAGATGTCATAACATCCGGGCAGACACCATACCCCTGGTAGGCAAACATATCACCAGTTCTACCCATGCCACATTGTATCTCATCACATATCATAAGGATGTCATGTTCATCACATAACTTACGAATTCCCTTTATGAATTCGTCTGTAGCTGGATATATTCCACCCTCTCCCTGTACGGTCTCTATGAGAATCCCACAAGTCTTATCTGAAATCTGAGCCTTTACACTGTGAAGGTCATTAAAAATCGCAAACTTAATATGAGGAAGCATCGGACCAAAGGCAGTCTGATATTTAGGCTGACCTGTTACAGAAAGCGCACCCATGCTTCGTCCATGAAAGGAGTGATTCATGGCGATTATCTCACCATCTGCCTGACCAGTTTTCTTGTAATAATACTTTCTAGCGACCTTAATAGCCCCTTCTATCGCCTCTGTTCCAGAATTGGTAAAGAAGACTTTCTCCATATCAGAGGCTTCGGTTAACTTCTTTGCTGCTTCCACAGAAGGCTTATTATAATATAAATTGGAGGTATGTATTAAAGCATCTACCTGGGCCTTTAGCGCATTTTTATAATATTCATTGCTATAACCTAAGGCAAATACTGCGATTCCTGCCGCAAAATCAAGATACGGTTTGCCCTCTTCATCATATAGGTAAACATCCTCCCCTTTGTCTAGGACAATATTATATCGGTTATAAACAGGGAGAAATACTTTCTTTGCTTCTTCGATTACCTTACTCATTCTCGAACCACCCTTCATTGTTTATAATTGCAGTTCCAATACCTTTTTTTGTAAAAAACTCCAGAAGAAGACAATGATCTCTTCTTCCGTCTATGATATATACTCGATTTACACCATTTTCAACGGCTTCAATACAGTTATTTAGTTTAGGAATCATTCCCCCTCCGATAAAGCCCTGATCAATCAGCTCATGAGCATGATCTAGAGTTAAATAAGAGATTAATGTACTCTTATCATCAGGATCCAGACACACTCCATCAATATCTGTCAAAAATGCCAGCTTTTCTGCCCCGATGGCCATAGCCACAGCACAGGCTGCATCGTCTGCATTGATGTTATAGGTCTGGTATTGATCATCTAAACCAATTGGAGCAATAATAGGGATAAAATCATTGTCTATAAGAGAATCAATCAAAGCGGTATTGACCTCTTTGATATTTCCTACAAAGCCAATATCCTGACCATTCACAAGCTTCTTATCTACCTTAAGGGTGGCTCCATCTTTTCCACTGATTCCAACTGCTTTGACACCAAGCTGCTCTACCATCTGTACCAAATGCTTATTCACGCGGCTTAGAACCATCTCGGCCACTTCCATAGTTTCCTCATCGGTTTCTCTAAGGCCTTCCACAAACTTGGTCTGTTTTCCGATTTTCCCGAGCCATTTGCTGATTTCCTTGCCACCACCATGAACAATAATTGGTTTCATGCCAACTAGTTTTAGTAGGGCGACATCTTTTGTTACACTACTTTGAAGATTCTCATCTAACATCGCGCTTCCGCCGTATTTGATTACTACTTTCTTGTTATTATATTGTCTGATATATGGCAATGCCTCAATAAGAGTATTGGCTTTTATTGTGATCTGCTCTATGTAATTATCCATTTTTTCTTCCTTCTCGTTCATATTCCCCATCTTCCCTCTAGCTTCTATAATCGCCATTTATTTTTACATATTCATAAGTCATGTCACAACCCCAAGCAGTGGCACTGGCTTCTCCCTGATGCATATCACAGATTGCTGTTACTTCCTTATCAGAAAGAATCTTTGTAGCAAACTCTTCGCTAAAATCAGTTGCGATACCATTCTTCGCCAGCTGCAATTTACCGGATACACTTTCTATATAAAGATCCACCATCTCAGGATCAAAGATTACACCGGAATTACCTAAGGCTGAAAGGATGCGTCCCCAATTAGCATCACTGCCAAATATCATGGTCTTAACTAAACTTGAGGTAATTACGGACTTACTTAACAGTACCGCCTCCTCCTTCGTATTAGCATGAATTACCTTTGTCTCAAATAGCCTTGTAGCACCTTCTCCATCTCCTGCCATAAGCTTCGCTAAGGTCTCATTTACCAGATGTAGCGCCTCATAGAAGGCCTTATAATCTTCATTCTCACAATCTATAATAGGATTTTCTGCAAGCCCATTGGCTAAAAGTATCAAACTATCATTGGTAGAAGTATCTCGGTCTACACTGATCATGTTAAAGGTATCTTTTACATCAGCACTTAAGGCTTTTTGAAGCATCTCTTTAGAGATTACAACATCTGTAGTCACTACTGCTAACATGGTTGCCATGTTTGGATGAATCATTCCAGAGCCTTTACTCATGCCACCAATATGGGCTGTCTTTCCACCAACCATAAACTCTACAGCCACTTCCTTGGAAATTAAATCCGTAGTCATAATTGCTTTGGCCGCCTCATGGCCAGCTTCTAAACCATCCTTCAGATTTTCTACTAATAGTTTTCCTCCAAAAGTAACTTTATCTACAGGTAAAGGCATTCCTATCACTCCTGTAGATGCTGTCAATACTGCCTTAACCGGAATATTAAGGTTTTCCGCCACAGCCTTTGCCATGGCCTCATTGGCAGCATCCCCTACTCTACTGGTACAAGCATTGGCAATTCCACTATTTAATACCACTGCCTGAGCAGTCTCAAATTCCTTGACAATCTTTATGTCCCACACCACAGGGGAGGCCTTTACCACATTGGTAGTAAAGGTTCCTGCCACAATAGCTGGCACCTTGCTATATACTAAGGCCATATCTGTTCTATTTTTATATTTTATTTCTGCTGCCGCACTCGATGCCATAAATCCTGGTACTGCGGTAACTCCACCTTTTATAATCTGCATAAAACTCCTCCTTTATGGAAACATTGGCACTAACTGTAGGCCTTCATTTTCTGGTAAACCAAACATAAGGTTCATGTTCTGCACTGCTTGACCGGCGGCTCCCTTTACTACATTGTCTAAAGCACCCATCATAATGATACGGTTAGTTCTCTCATCAATTTTAAAGTTTACATCGGTAAAATTGCTTCCTTCTACCCATTTGGTTTCTGGAGGCACATTTTTCTCTAACACACGAACAAAATACTCATCCTTATAGCATTCATCGTAGGCCGCCTTCACCTCTTCATAGCTAACTTTCTTTTTCAGATTTGCATAAGCGGTAATGAGAATACCTCGATTCATTGGTACTAGATGTGGAACAAAATCAAGAACGATTGGTTTTCCTGCCACATAACTTAGTTGCTCCTCAATCTCTGGTATATGACGATGAGTTGTCACTCCATATGCTTTAATATTTTCATTGACTTCACAATATAGATTACTGACCTTGGCTCCTCTTCCGGCTCCACTTGTTCCGGATTTAGCATCAATAATAATAGAATTCTCATCTATTAATCCTGCCTTTAATGCTGGATATATACTAAGAAAAGAACAGGTTGGATAACAGCCCGGATTAGCAATCAATCTAGCCTTTTTTACAGCCTCTCTGTTCATCTCACACAAACCATAGACTGCTTCTTCTATAAACTCTTTACTCTTATGTACAATACCATACCACTTCTCATAGGTAGCCACATCTTTGATACGAAAGTCTGCACTTAAATCAATGACCCTGGTCTGAGACAGAATCTCTTCCTTTATTAAGGAAGCACAAAGCCCCTGAGGAGTTGCAGTAAATATTACATCCACCTGCTTTGCTAACTCCTCCATGTTATCTTCCAGACAAGTATCCTCCACCAACTTCACCATATTTCCAAATACCTGAGAGTATTTCTGATCGATATAGCTATGAGAGCCATACCACACTACCTGAGCATCCTTATGCTGTAACAGGATTCTCACCAATTCTCCTCCTGCATATCCGGTGGAACCTATAATTCCGCATTTTATCACAACCAGCACCCTTCCTTCTATTAAATTCAATAACTTTATGTATTTATTACGATTAATATGAACAAGATTAAATAATTATACATCAATAGTGTATTTTATGCAATACCATAATTTTCGATAACATTTGGTTTTCAACCCCTCTATTTATAAATAAATTGCACAAGAACAAAAATCTCCTTTATAATTCAAGGCTTTTCAAAATATAAGCGTCACTATTTCACATTTATTCTTTTTTCGTATTTCTCAATTTTTTTCTTGCATAATTACTCCCCTTGTTGTATATTTATTATTATCTTAGTAAACATATCGAACCCCATATGAATTATCTATAGGAATATGTTACTCTAGGGGTTGTTACAAGTATAACTAAATACGAAATGGAGGCTTTCTATTATGAAAGAAAAAGTTATCTTAGCTTACTCTGGTGGCCTTGATACCACTGCAATTATTCCTTGGCTGAAAGAAAATTATGATTATGATGTAGTTTGCTGCTGTATCGATGTAGGTCAGGGTAATGAATTAGATGGGCTTGAGGAAAGAGCTAAACTGTCCGGAGCGACAAAACTGTACATAGAAGATGTGATTGATGAATTCTGTGATGAATATGTGGTTCCTTGTGTTCAGGCCAATGCTATCTATGAAAATAAATATCTCTTAGGTACATCTATGGCAAGACCAGTGATTGCCAAACGTCTTGTTGAGATAGCAAGAAAAGAAGGTGCTACTGCAATATGTCACGGTGCTACTGGCAAAGGAAATGACCAGATTCGTTTCGAACTTGGCATCAAAGCCCTAGCTCCAGACCTAAAGATTATTGCTCCTTGGAGATTAGATACCTGGGGAATGAATTCTCGTGAAGAAGAAATTGAATATTGCAAACTGCATGGTATTCACCTTCCTTTCTCTGCTGACAACAGCTATAGCCGCGATCGTAATCTGTGGCATATCAGTCATGAAGGTCTAGAACTGGAAGATCCAGCGAATGAGCCTAATTATGATCACCTCCTTGTGTTAGGAGTTACACCAGAGAAAGCTCCAAATGAACCTGAATATGTGACTATGACTTTTGAACAGGGTGTTCCAAAGACTTTAAATGGTGTTTCAATGAAAGTTTCCGAAATCATTACGAAGTTAAATGAACTTGGTGGAAAACATGGCATTGGTATTATTGATATTGTTGAGAACCGTGTAGTAGGTATGAAATCCCGCGGTGTTTATGAAACTCCTGGTGGAACCATTCTTATGGAAGCTCATCAACAATTAGAAGAATTGATTTTAGACCGCGATACTTACACCTTAAAGAAAGAATTAGGTAATAAATTTGCAGATTTAGTATATGAAGGAAAATGGTTTACCCCTAAGCGTGAAGCAATTCAAGCATTCATAGAAACTACTCAGCAATATGTAACTGGAGAAGTTAAATTCAAGCTTTACAAAGGAAATATCATTAAAGCGGGCACCACTTCCCCATATTCCCTATATTCTGAGTCCTTAGCAAGCTTTACAACCGGTGATTTATATGATCATCATGATGCAGACGGCTTTATTAACCTTTTTGGTTTAAGCTTAAAGGTTCGAGCAATGAAGATGGCTGAGGTAGAAAAGAACTTATAATTGTTAAAAGCAGTAGTTTATCAAAGCTACTGCTTTTTTTCATATTATCATGCTTTTAATTCTTAGTGTACTCGTCTCCCAAACCAAGACGCTCTACCTTAAACGAGGCAAACATTGACATTCTAATGTTACTTTGTTACAATAATTGTGTCACTTTATAAATATTCATCATATAATTATTGAAAAGGAGTGAATAAGGATAGCCTGCTCCCAACAGGATATCACAGAAAGGGTATCATAACCCTGACAGAAATGTCTTCATTTGACCCACGTTGCATCTAGTTGTAAACAATGTCCTCAAATGATAAACTTAGCGCCAGTACCTCCATTGGGACGAAATTTGGAGGTTGACGAGGTAGAGAGTAATCGAAAATTCGGCGGATGCTCTCTCGTATCCTCTTGAATGCGTATATATAGACGAAAGCATCAGGTAACTGATCCACAAGTCTCTATAATCAAGAAAAATCAATGGGCGATTTATGTGCTATCTCATGTTTCCATTAAAAGATAGGCATATTTTTCCAATTGCTTTTATTTTAATATAACAATGTGATGTAATAAAAAATCTTGGGCATTCCTAATAAAGATAATGTTACGTTAGTGCTATGACACTAACTTATCTTTGTTTACCTTTTATTGCCTAATCCATTAAATCAAATCGTAAGGAGACAAAATATATGTGTGGAATAGTAGGTTTTACTGGTATTTTAGAAGCAGAAAAGGTTCTTGTAGAAGGTCTCTCTCAACTGGAATATCGTGGTTACGACAGTGCAGGTATTGCATATTTCGATAAAGATGGCATTCGTACTATAAAAACAGCTGGTAAAGTAGCTTGCTTAGCTGATAAAGTAAATAACTCAGATATTAATGGGGCATCTTGTGGAATTGGTCATACAAGATGGGCTACTCATGGTGGGGTTTCTGATGTTAACAGCCATCCTCATACCTCAGGAAAGGTAACTTTGATTCATAATGGCATTATTGAAAACTACAAGGAACTTCAACAGGAAATGGCAGCCAAAGACAAGCATCCGGTATCACAGACTGATACAGAGATTGTAGCTATGGTTATAAATGACTTCTACGATAATGACCCAATTAAAGCGATTCGCAAAACCGTTGCAAGATTAGAAGGTCAGTATAGCTTCTGTATTCTCTTCAATGATCAGCCAGAAAAGATTTATTGTATTCGAAACGGAAGTCCACTTGTGGCAACCCATACAGAGAAAGGTTCCATTATCGCATCTGATATGGTTGCACTTTTACAGTATTCCAAGGATTACTTTGTACTTCCTGAGCAACATATTGCAGTACTCACCAAAGATGCCATTACTGTCGAAGATTTGAAAGGTAATAAAGTAGAACCAAAGATGCTTCATGTAGATTGGGATGTTACAGCCGCCATGAAGGGTGGATATGATTATTTCATGTTAAAGGAAATTCACGACCAGCCACAGGCATTGCTTAACACCATTTCCCCTAGAATTAAGAACGGTCTACCAACCTTTGACGCTGACGGTGTTCCAGATGATATTTTTACTGGCTGCAACAGGATTCTCATTACTGCATGTGGCACAGCAATGCATGCCGGTATGATTGGGCGTTCACTTATTGAACGTTTCGTAAGAGTTCCAGTTACAGTAGATATTGCATCAGAATTTAGATACAGCAATCCAATTATGGATGAGCATACATTAGTAATTACCATTTCTCAGTCAGGAGAGACTGCAGATACCCTAGCTGCCATTCGTCTTGCTAAAGAGCACAACGCCAAAACTCTTTCCATTGTAAATGTAAAAGGATCCACTATAGCAAGAGAAAGTGATTATGTACTTTATACTCATGCCGGTCCTGAGATAGCAGTAGCCAGTACAAAGGCATATAGTGTGCAACTGTCGGTCTTCTATCTTATAGCATTCCGTTTTGCTTATTCAATTGGAAAGTTAACGGAGGAAGAAACGAAGAATTATATTACTGGCCTGCAAAATGCTATTGCAGCCCTTAATGAAGTATTAGAATACGAAGAAAATCTGGAAATGATAAGTGCTTCCCTAAATAATGCTGAGGATTTGTTCTATATTGGCCGTGGTTTAGACTATGCTCTCTCCTGTGAAGGTTCGTTAAAATTAAAGGAAATCAGTTATATTCATTCCGAGGCTTATGCTGCCGGTGAATTAAAACATGGTACCATTTCTTTAATAACGGAAAACGTGCCTGTGATTGCACTGGCTACCCAAAACTCTGTTTACTCCAAGATGATTAGCAATATTAGAGAAGTTCGTGCTAGAGGTGCTAAGGTTATCCTAGTAACCAACGGTGAAATGGAGTTAGACGAATCTATATGTAATTTCCATATCTCCATTCCTAAGATGGACGATTGCTTTACTCCTTTTTCCACTGCTGTAATCATTCAGTTTATTGCATATTATTGTGCAATACATCGTGGGCTTAATGTTGATCAGCCACGTAACCTGGCAAAAAGCGTAACTGTAGAATAAGGAGCGACCTTGATGTCTTCTGCGGAGGCACGTTCTCACTCGATAGCAAGGACTCTGACGCTTATAAGATAGTAGAAGGATGGATAATTGGCATTAAAAGATATGCCATTATCCATCCTTCTTCCTATCTCAGCTGCATCTTGCATTGCAACCCTGTCACAAATTTCAACTTGAAGTTTCTGTATGTATCCCCTAATTAAAATTATTATTCTTCTTAGTCTTATAAATCTTTCCATTTAGGTTGTAATAACCCTCTTGCTTAATCTCTTCTGAGTGATATTTTACGCCGTTAAGGACATAGGAATTGCCCTGAGTAATCGATTGATTGGACTGTCCATCATTCTCTACATGAGGTTGTTGATTAGGTCTTCCATAAGTCCCCGAATTAGGCTGATAACTATAGGTGAACGCACCCGCCTTGTTCATTGCTACCCCCTTTTTGGCTGAACGCAATAGAAAATAAGCAAGGATAATAAGTAGTGTTCCAACTCCAAGGCAGATTCCTGCTGTCAGTTGCATCCATATACTGTCTGCTATCATAAAATTATCTGGATTATCCGGATCTATTAACAGTTCTACCTGATCTCCAATTTCATAGCTACATAGACTCGAATATATATTATAGGATTCTGTCCATGCTTCATTATTCACCTCATAATAAAATACAGGTGCACAAGCAAGTGAGCTATCATCGTTATCCAAGTCAAAATCATTATAATGATAATCTAACCCTATCACCTCTGCCTGTATTGACAAAGTACAGGTGTCTGTCTTATCTAGGTAATAAACTAGAAAGATACCCCCAACCAAATCTACTATCATACCAAAAATTAGGATAACGAAACCTGCTATTCTTTTACGACGTTTCACATATATCCCCCTTTACCTACTGATAGGAAATTCATAAGAATCTCTCTTCGTTTTAAGTAACAAATTGATATTCCTCTCTTTTAATATCTGAATAAATCTGGCTACCGGAAACCCGACTACATTGTAGTAATCTCCTTGGATTCCCTTAATATAAGCTCCAAACTTGCCCTGAATGCCGTAAGCTCCAGCTTTATCCCGATACTCACCACAACTTAGATAGGCTTCGATCTCTTCTTCTGACATCAGAAATACCTCAACTTTTGTCTCTTCATAAAATTGTAGAATGTGTTTATCTTCCCCATCTAGAATGACTAAGGAAACCCCAGTGTATACACTATGTGTATTACCCTGAAGCATAGACAACATCTGTCTAGCTTCTTCAACATCCTTTGGTTTCCCCAGTATGGAATTGTTTATAGCAACCACAGTATCAGCTCCAATAACAATAGCGGAACCCGCCTGGTCTCTTTTATCCCATTGTCTGGCAACGTCTTCTACTTTCTGCAGAGACAGTTCCTGCACAACCTCAAAAGGTTTTGTCTTGGTCATAACTTCTTTAACATTACTTGGATTCACTATAAAATCAATGCCAACCTGAGTTAATATTTCTCTACGTCTTGGAGAATTAGATGCTAAGATAACCTGATACATAGATAATCCTTCCTATATCCAACCCTTTCGTAATAGGTGTGGATAGTTTTCAATGTGTGCATAGTCATTTACCCGCTCTACATAAAAACGGTTTTTCTCTTTTTTATAATATAGCTCAGTAATACTACAGTTTTCAAGGTCCTTACAGAATAATAATTTATTAGCCTGGCTCATACCAAGAATACCGCATAAAAGAGAGCGAATTACACCACCATGAGTGACAACAGCTACTTTTTTATACCCGCTTGATATGATTTCTTGCATATCTTTTATGGCACGCTCCCATACCTGCTGTCCACATTCACCTTCTGGAAATGCAAGATCTTCTGTCATCTCGTCTCTTCTCTCCATAAACTCTTTGAAGAGAATAGGAACGACTTTGTTCTCGTATTGTTCAAAAGATCCAAAATCAATTTCTCGAAGTTCCCTTCTTACTTCAATGGGTTGTTCTACAGAAAATTTTCCCACCTTTGCTAGCTCATCCTTTATAATCTCTGCTGTCTCTCCTGCTCTGATATAAGAACTGGCATAAATTGCATCTACTCCATAATTGATTAATCGCTGTCCAACAAGTCTAGCCTGTGTAATACCCTCCTTTGTAAGGTGTGCATTTTCATTACAAAATATTGCATTCTGTCTTCCGTGCCTAATTAAATAAATACGCATTCTATACACCTTTAAACCTCTATTTATAATAAAGGTATGTTTTTCTTTTCTGCTTCCTCTAAAATCGCATCAGGCCAAACAGATGCCTGAACCTCGCCAATATGAGCCTTTCGCAAAAAGAACATACAAATTCTGGATTGTCCGATACCTCCACCAATGGTATATGGTAATTCCTTATCTACAATAGCTTTTTGGAATGGCATTGTAAGGCGGTCCATGCAACCTGATATTTCAAGCTGGCTTAAGAGAGAGTTCTCATCAACACGAATTCCCATAGAAGATAGTTCAAGCCCAATATTCAAAATAGGATAATATACTATAATATCTCCATTCAGCGCCCAGTCATCATAATCTGGGGCTCTACCGTCATGCTTCTCACCAGATGCCATAGTTCCACCAATCTGCATGATAAAAACAGCTCCTTTGAGCATAGCAATCTTGGTCTCTCTCTCCTTTGGAGTCAAATCTGGGTAAGTATCCTCTAATTCCTGCGTAGTAACAAAGGAAATCTCTTCTGGTAAAATCGGTGTTATGTAATCATATTTATCAGAGATATATTTCTCTGTGTTTCGTAAGGCCATATATACCTTTTTTACTACTGACTGTAACGTATCTATATTACGATCTACTTTATCAATTACTTTCTCCCAGTCCCACTGGTCTACAAAAAGGGAATGGATATTATCGGTATCCTCGTCACGACGAATGGCATTCATATCTGTATAAAGACCTTCTCCCTTATGAAATCCATATCTTTTTAACGCCTGACGTTTCCACTTAGCAAGTGAATGCACGATTTCAACCTTAGCATCATTCTGCTCCTTAATACCAAAGGTAACGGGACGCTCTACACCGTTTAAGTTATCATTAAGTCCTGTTTCTGGACGTACAAATAAAGGTGCTGACACACGCGTCAGATTTAGTTGTTGTGCAAGTTCTCTCTCAAAATAGTCTTTTACCTCTTTTATAGCTACCTCTGTCTCTCTTATATTAAGAGTAGCTTTATAGCCTTCTGGAATATATAATCCGTTCATAAACGTCTCCTTTAATCTCTTCATTCTCAATAACTTATTTATTTTATCACATATGAAGCATTGTTGTAAATTATGATTTTATGAGCAGATAAAGCTTATAAAATACACATCCTCTTTTGTTTTTCATATTATATAGTATCCGTAGAAAGGAAGTGATCTATTGGCATATAAAATCTTTGTGGATCAAGGCCATAATCCAACTGGCTATCATAATACTGGGGCAGAAGGGTTTGGGTTGAAGGAACAGGACATAACATTCCAAGTAGGAGCCTACCTGGCTGATATCTTAGATTCTGACAGTCGTTTTGAAGTAAGAACCTCAAGGCCTACTCCAACCACCGTACTCGGTACTAGCAATGCCACCAGTTTAAAAGCTCGTGTGGATGCAGCAAATAGCTGGCCTGCAGATTATTTTATCAGTATCCACGTAAATTCCAATACTAATCCTAATATAAATGGAAGTGAGGTATATATCTATCAAACCGGTACTCAGGCTGAACAGCTTGCCACCGCCATACTAAATGAGATAGTTCGAAGGGTAGGTACCAAAAATAATGGGGTTCGTACCAATCCAGCTCTTTATGTACTTCGAAAGACTAACATGCCTGCTGTTCTGGTGGAATTGGCTTATATTAGTAACGAAAATGATGTGGAAAAGCTACAAAATGACCAGTATCAGTTTGCTTATGGAATCTATGTTGGCTTACTTAATTTTCTTGGCTTACCACAACTATAAGTCATATTTTCACATTCAGAACAAGTTAAGTTTTTGCATTGTACCCTTGACTTGCAAACATTAACATGCTACTATAATTGAGTAATTTAAAGTATAGATTAGATGTTCACATACCTTTGTAAATTGCTTTTCTATTTAATTTACAGGGTATGTGTTTTTTTATCCTAAGTCGTATGCTCATTACATATCGGCCACGATAATAACCTTTTGGTGGTACTTGCCAAAAGATTTCCATCTAACGTACTATTTTCATTTTTTCAAGGAGGTATCGTAACATGAACAAAGGTACAGTAAAATGGTTTAACAGCGAAAAAGGATTTGGATTTATCACTGATGAAGCAACAGGAAAAGATGTATTCGTACATTTCTCCGGTATTGTTGCTGAAGGCTTTAAGACTTTAGAAGAAGGCCAAAACGTAACATTTGATACTACAGAAACTGAACGCGGTTTACAAGCTATCAACGTTTCAGTTGCTTAATCTTTTTAGATTAATTGATATAGGTACAAATTATGCCACCCGTCTCATAATGGGAAGGTGGCATTTTTACGTGTTAATCATTGTTGTTATGTAAACAATTATCAATGGCAATGACTAGTGCTGAGAAAAAGGCAGGATCCTCGCTATCTGCTATATTCATCTCATAGGTATCTGACCAACTAAGAAACTTCTTAGTAACTCCACCAACATGAAATCCATCTCGGTAGATCATAAAGTTTCTAGCCCACAAATCCCCTTCGATTGTATAGTTCCCATAAGCACTGCCAATATTAAGCTTTGATTTAAAGAACTGAAACTCCTGTTGAATTTCTGCATAAAGCTGCTGTCCTCGAAAAATCTCATATCTGGCACATAATAGGGTAATCCTTCTTTTAATAAAATACAGTTCCCGACCTTGTAAATCATATAGATGAATCCTATCACCGATGGTAAATATCTCACTTTTTACATCAAAATAAACATTGCCATATTCATCATATACATCATATTTATCCCCAATACTAAATACCTTCTGTTTAATATATAACCTCAAATATAACCCTCCTATTAACTATTAACTATTAACTATTAATTATTATCCGTATCATCCTCTGTATCTTCTACATTAGTCTCTACATCTACAACCTTCTTCTGTAACTTAATCCCACATTTATTACAGAACTCACTATCATCTGGAAGAGTAGCTCCACAAGCTGGACATACACAGACTTTACGCAAGGTATTCAGCTGCTCATATAATTCTTTCAGCTTTGCACTAGCCTCTCCAATTATTTCAAATTCGATTTCATAAGCATGTTCTCCCATATCAACATGCTCCTTGTAATAAGCCTCTCCAATTCTCTCATAGGATTTACGTATCATCTTCTTCTGCTCACTGATATTAGCTTTTACTGTATTAACATCTACGATATCTTTTGCTTTTTTTGCAATGTCCTTACCAGTACTGGTAATTGTTTCACCTATTTTGTTAAAAATGTCCATAACTAAACCTCCTTATTTTATTTATATTTTCAACTTTCTCTTCATATCCACCCAGTATCTTCCTATAAAATAATGGAATGCTCGATCATAAATTAGAAAGAGCACCTGTCCAGCCATGATAAAGCCTATAAGTAAATAAGAATTTATCTCTTTTGTTATAACAAGGCTTGGTGCATAAACTATTATAGGAATATACATAGCATTGAATATGAGAAATTTTACAACCACTAAAACAATCCTATTGTACTTACTTACTTTTTGCTTAAAAATGAATTTCCATACAAACTCGGTTAATAATAGATAAAATGCCATACCCCCATAGGTAATTGCATACAACTTGTTTGGAGAAAGGATGAGACTTAACAACACACTACCCACCCAAAATACAGCTCCTAAGGACACCCCATACTCCACAATCACAATACCCGTACAAAAGGATGCAAAGGCAAGAAAAAACAGAGTACTCATTTCAATTACACTGCCCAGTATAACAAGAACTACTGTAAAAGCCATCATAAGGCCTAAAAAAGACATCTTTCTTGCATTTACATGCATGAACACAAATCCCCTCCCATACATTCACAGCAAGTATCCGCTGCCCATAACTTACAACAACAGTCTAATGGATCATCTCCAAATCCACGACCATAACCTGTCCCAGTTGCCTGATAACGACCATTGCCATACTGAAGTCGATCTAAAAGATTGGCATATTCCTGATTAGTTGGATCTAATTGGTAGGCTGTCTGCGCATAATTATATGCTTGCACATTATTACCTACACCATTGTTGGCAATTGCTCCATAGTAATACCATCTAGCGTTATGATCTGAGATTGTATTTAAGCGATTGAGGGCATCCTGATAACGTCTTTGGTTTAAAAACCGAGCTACCTCAGATAACTCAGGTGTATCATAAGCAGAGTCGGCGTAGTTAGTACCAAACCCTCCAGCTGCACTGCCTCCAAAGCCTCCTTTATTAAAACCTCCAAAGCCTCCGCTTCCAAAACCTCCAGTTCCAAAACCTCCAGTTCCGTAGCTTCCTTGTCCATAGGAGGAACTAGAACTATATCCATTTTCTCTATCCTTCATAATCTGGTTATATGCTTCCTGTACCTCTTTAAATTTCTCTTCCGCAAGATCAGATAAAGGATTATTTACATAGGAATCTGGGTGATATTTTCTGCTTAAATCACGGTACGCTCTCTTTACCTCATCATCCGTCGCGTTTGGACTAATTTCTAATATTTTATATGGATCTGTTATCATCGGTCATGTTCCTTTCTTCTATACATTTCTGACGAAGTTTATCGTACTTACACCACACGCCAGCATACAATATATTTCTTAAAATATCTACTTCAGGTTGCACCACTATAGGAAGCTTTTCAAATGCTTTCGTTGCTTCTGCCATCATCATTGTTAAAATGTTTCCTATTTCCTCAAAAAGCTTTTTCTGGTCCGTCATAGTGAAAGGGTTGTAATTTCCTTTCTTTAAGTCTTCCTCTAAATCTTCATAAGCATCCATAATGTAGATGAATTTTCCTAAATAAAAACCCAACTTACGCAAATCTTCCTGCCACTGGTCTTCCTTATAAATAAAAAGTTCTGCCATCAAATTTCCAAATGGCTTTGCCACATAATCCAAATTGGTTTCCTTCGCCTTTTCCAATTGATTTAATTCCTTAAGTGTCCGCTTGATTACCTCTACTTGACGGGGATACTTCTTCTCAATCCTCTTATATCTACGTTTCACCAACTTGGCCCCGGACAGTCCCTTAATACTTCTCTCATCCTCCCAATCATCACGAAAATGATGGTAAGACAATGCCATATTCATAGCAGCTGCATAAGAGGTAATGTCATTATGAAGCATAGAATGCTTCTTTACCGGATGTACCATACAATGATGTTTCTCATGATGAGGTTGCTCCTCATATAAAGCAGTTAACAAAACGATTAAAAAAGTCATATCATAGGTCAGGGTAAACTGTCCAAAGATTCCATACTCCTTCTTTAAAGTGCGACACAGCCCACAATAATAAGCATGATATCTCTCGTACTCTTTAATTTTTAACTCCGCTTTATTTATCATAACATAGCCAAACATACGGCCTCCATATCTCACTTTCCCTGTTGTATAAATCTTCTATCCTATTATGAGCAGTACAATCCTATACATTGGCATTATACCATTAAACAGCTAGAGATAACACCTCTTTTTATGTTCTTTTTATGAACTCCTGTTTACAATTCGGACAAGTAATAGCAATTTTTCCTTTTCCCTTAGGTACTCGAATCATCTGTCCACACTTTCCACACTGGAATATCTTATGATTTTTATCTGTTTTTGCTTTTACATGTGATTTCTTCTTTTTCTGACTAGTAGTGCCATAAGGGTTCCCATATGGATTATTATATGGATTCTGACCATAGTAACCTGATCTATTACTATTTTTTCTACCAGGTAGCTTTCTTAAAATTGGTTCAAATATTTTCAAAAACTTTTGATTTTCAGCAGTACGTTTTGCAATGTTTCTAGAAAACATACGGAAGAAAATCAGGAAAAACATTACATAGCTTAAACCAAGTACTATAATAGAGCCTGTAAAGGGCAGTAACACACTTAATATCAGATATAGAACTAATAATCCAAAATTAAGCTGATCAGAACCATATCTTCCAATCATCCATTGACGAAAACGATCCATTAATCTCATACCATACCTCTTTCTACTTACATTCTAAGTGTTACTTAGTATATTAGTGTTATAGGCGGAAGTTGTCAATGATACAAATCTTAAAAGATGATTAAATAATTACTATTTTCTGTCGAAATCCAATTCTAGTATGTTGTATTATGTATTTTATAAATTGAATTGATAATTATGTCGATTTATTGTAGAATTGATATATAAAGATGTTGTTAAGAACATATGAAAATGAATAAATTTCTACGTTCTACAGAAAAATAAAGTACAAGAAAGGATAAAATCTTATGCAAGCAACTATCTGGGCTATACTCCCACCAGTCATTGCTATTGTGCTAGCTTTACTTACCAAAGAAGTTTACCTTTCCTTAATGGTTGGTATCGTATCTGGGGCTCTTCTCTTGACTGGAATCACACATCCTATTGGTGCATTAAATGTAACTTTTGATGCCATGAGTTCAAAGATTGGAGACAATGTAGATATTCTGGTATTCCTTGTATTATTAGGAATTATTGTAGCACTAATTAGCAAATCAGGTGCTTCCCGCTCTTATGGCGACTGGGCTTCCCATGTCATCAAATCCAGAAGAGGCGCATTATTGTCTACTTCAGCTTTAGGCGCACTTATCTTTGTAGACGACTATTTTAACTGTTTGACAGTAGGTACTGTTATGCGTCCTGTGACAGACAAACATAGAATTACAAGAGCCAAATTGGCTTATATTATTGATGCCACTGCAGCACCTATATGTATCATTGCTCCTATCTCCAGTTGGGCAGCTGCTGTTAGTTCTTCCTTACCTGAGAATAGTAAAATAAATGGCTTCCAGTTATTTTTAGACACTATCCCATTTAATTTATATGCAATTTTCACAATTATTTTCATGCTATTTTTAGTAATCTGTAATATGGACTTCTTTTCTATGAAAAAAATTGAGAAGAAAGGCGAAAATAAAAATGTTGCCCTAGAACATGACGAAATTAAAATTGTTGGAAAAGGTACTGTAATCGACCTAGTCCTTCCAATTCTTGTTTTAATCATTTCATGTATCTTTTTTATGCTTCAATCTGGTGGCTTATTTAAAGGTGCCAGCATCATTGATGCATTTGCGAACTGTTCTTCAGCAAGAAGTCTTGTTCTTGGCTCTCTATTTACAATTTTCTTTATCTTTGTTATGTATCTAAGTAGAAGAATCATTAACTTTCAGCAGTTTTGCGATAGTTTTACAGAGGGTTTTAAGGCTATGACACCAGCCATATTAATTCTATGTCTGGCTTGGACCTTATCCGCAATCTGTGACGGAGACCATTTGGATTTAAGAGGCTTTGTACAAAATAATATTATGTATATTGACCGTGTTAAAGACCTTGTTCCTGCGGTATTCTTCTTAATCTCATTAGGACTTGCCTTCTCTACAGGTACCTCTTGGGGAACCTTTGCTATCCTAATTCCTGTGGCTACTACTGTATATGATCCAATTGCTGAATACGGTATGTTAGTAATCGGTGTTGCAGCAATTCTTGCAGGAGCTGTATGTGGAGACCACGTATCTCCAATCTCCGATACAACTATTTTGGCATCCGCAGGAGCCCAATGTAATCATATTGAACATGTCTCTACCCAGATGCCATATGCTCTTAGTGTAGCTGGATGCTGTTTCATCGGTTTCTTATTTGCCGGTCTATTTAGCAGTGGTTTAATTGGTCTAATTGCAGGCTTTATTGCCATGATGGCTATGATGTTTACCTTCTATATTGTTTATCGCAATAAAGAGAAGAAAGGGTTATAAATCATTAAGAACTACGAGTTTTGCTTGTAAAACTCTCAGCCCTAAAAAAGGATGAGTAATCGCATGTTTATCTAAGCGAATTACTCATCCTTTTTGTATGAAGCATCTGCTAGAAAAAGAATGCTGTGATTTGATGAATTATGCTGAAATAGATATTATTGTTGGGGCCAGGAAGTGTATTCTCCTTGTGACGGAATCGCAGTCGTTCCAGAAAACGGCTATGAAGAACGAACACGGACAAATTAACTTAAAGATTTTGCTAACGAAAGAAAAAATGCTAATTATTTTAATCCTCAAAAGACAACATACAATCAGTTGCAGGAAACTACATTTTCAACTTATGGACAGTAGTAATCTAGTCACTGCAAAGGGACTACCTTATATATTTGAGGAATATGAGTGATACAATAATGGATTATAAAAAAATATAACAAGGATATAGATATCCTTGCTATATAATCTCACTTAGATTATCCTGTATTGCTTTAGCAACCTCTGGATTATTCATTGAGTAAACATGGATAGCATTGACCTCATTTGCAAGTAAATCTATAATTTGCTCTGTCGCATAGGCGATTCCAGCCTGCTTCATAGCCGCTGGATTATCCCCAAATTTTTGAACAATTGCCTTAAAGCGACTAGGAAGATAGGTCCCTGAAAGTTCACATATCCTTCTAATCTGGTTTCCGTTAGTAACAGGCATAATTCCAGCGATGACTGGAATTGTAATTCCCTTTTCTCGGATTCTGTATAAATATTTATATAGTATACTGTTGTCAAAAAACATTTGTGTTGTCAAGAAATCGCACCCTGCCTCCACCTTCTGTCTTAAGTATTGAATATCTTCTTCTATGGTCTTAGCCTCCACATGTCCTTCCGGATAACACGCCGCGCCTATACAAAAGTCAGAATAGTTCTTAATTGCAGTTACTAGCTCATTGGCATATTGATATCCACCCTCCGCTTCCTTATTTATACCCATTGGTTTATCACCACGTAAAGCCAGAATGTTGTCTATCCCTTGGTTTTTAAGAAGTTCCAATTGTTTTTGGATATCTTCTTTTGATGATGAGACACAGGTCAAATGAGCCAATGGTGTAACTCCAAAGTGATTCTTTATATTGGCGGCAATATTTACGGTATGAGCACTTGTCCCACCTCCAGCACCATAAGTTACACTCATAAAAGAAGGCTTAAGCTTTGCAATCTCTTCCGTAGCTACCCTAACCTTTTCGTAATCACTGTTTGTTTTCGGTGGAAACACCTCAAAAGATAGTGTTGGTTTTCCCTGTCCTACTATATCACAAATTTTCATTTTAAACCTCGCTTTTTGTATCTATCGATTGTAGCAATCTTCTATCAAAATCCTCCAAAGGCATTGGCTTAGCATAATAGTAACCTTGACCAATTATGCAATTGCACTTATTTAAGAAATCAACATGCTCCTTTGTTTCAATTCCTTCCGCCATCACTTCTAAATTCAGATTGTGGATCATTTTAATGGAGTCCTCTATGATAATCTTTCCTCGTTCATTCCCACTTATGTCTTCAAAAAATGCCTTATCTAACTTAATAACATCTATCGGAACAGATTTTAGCATATTAAGAGAAGAATAACCACTTCCAAAGTCATCCATTTGAAGAACAAATCCATTTTTCTTCAACTCATACATTAATCCATACAGCATATGAACGTTTTCCATAAAGAGTCCTTCGGTAAACTCCAGTTCCAACAAACATACCGGTATCTCATATTTATTAGCCAAACTTAATAATTTGTGTACAAGAGATGGATCATACGTATGAAGTCTTGAAATGTTAACTGAAATAGGATATGAAATCCCCATATCTAACCATTTTCTTAACTCTTTACATGCCTGCTCCCACATATATTCATCTAACTGTAGGATAAATCCATTCTTCTCAAACAATTTAATAAATTTATTAGGATAAATGATTCCATGCTTAGGATGCATCCATCTAACCAAGGCCTCAGCACCTACAACCTGATTGGTGCGGAGATTATACTTTGGCTGAAGATACATCTTGAATTCATCATTTTCTAATGCATGGTGCATCTCGGCTTCTATTCGCTGTGTCTCCACAAGTTCCTTACGATATTCCTCGTTATAGAAAGCAAAATATTGGTTAGCCAAACCTTTAATTGGTCGTGTGGCCAACCTTGCCCAATCACACATCAACCTGATAGGAATACTTGGATCCGACACAAGATAAACACCAAAAGACATCTTAAAACTCGTGGTGATATATGGTGCCTTGGCACATTCTTCACGAATCCAGTTAATTACATCAATAATATCATTTCTTGTATCATAATTAATCAGCAGGGTAAAGCAGTCCGCATAATAACGACAGAACACTTTATCATCTATACCTATTCGACACAATACCTCAGCAATAAAGCAGATTATCTGATCTCCAACCTCTTCGCTATAAATATCATTAATAACACGGAAATTATCTATATCAAAAAAGATGATCGCATGCTTTTTGCCTACATTATTACTTAATCTATCCTTCGAAACCTCGTAGAATTTGTTAGCCTGATAGAGTCCTGTCAAGGAATCATAACTCTTCTCATCCTCCAGTTTTTGTATGATATGACTTTTTGTCCTATTTTCATATTTACGCATTTCATCATTTCGACTCTTCTGCACATCTTTTAATAGAATAGTACAAATAATATCATTCTGAGGATCGATTTCATATAACACTGCCTCAATAAAGTACCAATGAAACTCTTGGTTTTGGTTAAAGACACGAATATAGCAATGAACTGATCTTTCTTCGTCAAAAGCTTTTACTAGATTCTCGCGAGAAAAAATTTGTGCAAAAGCAAGTTGTTCCTCCAAATCAAAAATTTCCTGATAAACATGATCATACATCTCATGATAAGTTCTAAAATTATGCTCATTTCCTGGATAATCTTGCTCATTGAACCGTCTTACTTTGTTCTGAGTAAGATTTACCGCATAAATAAAGTCAAAACATTCCTGAATAGTTCTTCCAAAGTTATTGTAAACATTACTACTAAACTCTTCTTTATCAAATATGTCTGACAAATCGGTCACATTCATTCCAGTTCTTGTAATTGCCTCTAGTTGCTTCATCTCATCATTTAGATCATTGTAACAGACATATTTATTCTTGCCTCTAATTTTAGCCTGGTAAAGGGCTATATCTGCAGTTTTATATAATTCTTGAAAGGAAGAATTTTCAGTAAATAGACTAAGCCCTATGCTAACTGTTACATGATTTATCTTTTCTCTTACAGTTTGGCAGATAGTATCGGCTTTTTTATATATAGCCAATATTGTTGCAACATCCTTCATAAAAATAATAAATTCATCGCCACCAAGTCGGCCTATTATGTCAGAATCTCTAAATTCTCTACGTAGAATATCACAAAGTTTGGTTAGTACTGCATCTCCCTCTAAATGTCCATAAACATCATTGATATGTTTAAAATTATCTACATCAATAATAAATAATGCAGACAGCATATCACTATTTTTATTCTTCAAATACTTTTGTATTTCCTCTTGGGCATACTCTCGAGTGCTTACCTGTGTCAAATAGTCTGTGTTCGCCTTTATCATTAATTTCTGTTCAACTTCTTTATGTACAGTTACATCGCTTAGTTTACCAACAATAATCAAGGCCTCATTATTTTCAGAGAAAACACATTTTGCCACAAGATAAACCCATTGCGTTTTCTGTCTACTAATTTGATAGCAAAGATAGGCATCCGTTGATCCTAGTTTATTTACCTTAAACATAGTAATAATCCGTTTTATCTCTTCACGGCTTTCCTCTGTAAGTTTACCACTAGGAAGAGAATTGGCAATTACTTTTTTATAAAAATCTTTGATACAAGCCGGACGCTTCAAAGTGCTTTCCTCGCCTCCATAATAATGGACAACATCCGCTTCCAAATCATATTCAAACACTATCTCACTAGCAAAGGAAAGAACCAATTTATATCGTTTTTCTAAGCTTTTAATCTCATGCTCTTTCTTCATATCCTCCGTCATAACAGTGAGAATACAATAAACCTCAATATCCTCTTTCTGAGAATATTTAACAGGGAAAACCTTTACCTCATACAGCTGAGGTTTTCCCTCCTTATTGTACATAGTGATTCTACCTATTTCCGTCTTGTTAACTTTTAGACACTTTTCAACTAAAGAACAGAATTCTTCCCTATCACTCGGTTGGACCATCTGTAAGTAGTGATTTCGAAATAGTTTGGTCATCTCCTGGCATGTATATCCAGAGTTCTTATGAAAGTTCTCATTACACCAGTAAACTGGATAACCTTCTTCCATTCCAAGCCTTAGTATTCCTACGCTTAAACTCTCTGAAAATAGCTCAAATTCAAGACTAGACTTTTTTTCATTTTCAAGTTCTTCCTTTAAATCTGTTACATCATAAATATACAGGCGAAATATTGGAAATTGTGAGTGATGAAGTTCTTCTGTATAAGAAGCTTTAAGCATCATAGAACGATTATATCTCTCACTAGTATATTCAATAGAGAAACTTTTTTCTCCCCAATGAATTCCTTGACTTAATATCATAACTTCTTCACAAACAGAAGCATCCTCCAGAAAATTAGTGATGATTTCATTATTATTAACTATAATATTAAGGACTTCCATTTTATCACGACAAAATGCAACGTCAAAAAGAGCTCCTGAAAAAATACTTTTATAACAATTTGATAATTCCAAAAAATTCTCTAAGGTACAGTTACGATTCAAGACATCCAACCCCCTGTTTCCTATCGAAATTAATTCATTCATCAATAATTATAATACACTAAAAGCAAAAACTCAACAAGATTTGTAATTCAACCTCAATTATTCCCCAGTTTTTCCATATTTCGACTAAAATCTTCTTTTGTATAAAACATAGTAATAATCATCGATTCCCTCATGTGCCATCATAACCTGCTGATAGTTAGTAAACAGCTCATGACATTCAGCAAAATCCTCCAAAGGTCTCTTCCTTCCATATCGTACAATAACAAAATCCACATCCTTATTTCTTATGATATTTTCCTGCTCCTCATACATCTCTGGGAAGTTCTCCCGAGGTATATTCTGCCTACAGAAAAACTTTGTGTCTGGTAAAGGGGTATCTGCCATTAGATAAAACCCTCCATCAAGGAAATTGTAATTAAGCAAAGTCGGATTCTCTACCTGATTGATAGCTTCAGCAAATTGCACTTGTACATAATCATCAGATGACTTGTAAAGAAAAGTAACGCAATTACTCGCGGATATCAGTATCACTGCATAGATAGCCGCATAAATTGGAAGAGTCATTCTTCTCTTCTCATAGATTAAAGGAAGTACCCTTTCTAAGCATTTAATAGTTGCAATAACTCCAAAAACCACAAATACCCCTAGAATAAGCAAATAATACTTATATCTAGTTCCTCCTATAAAGACAAAGAAGTAGGTAAGCACTGCAGTCACTATTAATCCAATTTTGGTTTCTTGATTAATCTCCAACGTCTTTGAACGTGAAAAATACAGGAGGCCCCATAAAATCAAAGGAGTAAATACCGGGTTCCACATAATATCATTTGTAAAGAAATACATTACTTTTTCAAGAGCTGTAATCTGGCTGGAATACATAAAAATATTGGTATAAAAATATGCGTACAAGAATTCTCCTACAGAATCATTTAGTGCAAAATAGAGAAAATATGGTATAGATCCAACTAACATTCCTACCAAGAAGAAAAATGCCCCTTTAAAGCACTCCAGAAAACCTTTTCTCTTCCATATAGCGATTCCTACCACCAATACCCATCCAATATAAAAGCCTAGAAGAGTAAACTTAATCCAAAGAATACAAGAGGCTAATATACCATGCAATAACAGAATCTTATTTGGTAGCTTCTCTTGATTGCTATTAAGATATAAAATCATATGATATAAAGCAATTAAAAGAAATGGCATGCAAAATTCTTCTGCATTATCGCCACGGCTATAGCAAAATGCAGTCACTATAACAAGGCCGGTAATTGAAATTACTAGCCTGTTGTATTTTCTATTTAAAAACAGGTCACTTATTTTACCTACATATCCAAGAATTACAGCAAAATTAATAATCTGAAGTAAATATACCCCATACATATTCTTATCACTAATCATAGCTGCAAAAGTATGGATAAAGAATAGTAAAGGACCTTTTTGATCATAAATATCACGATACAATACTTTACCATCTAATACGCTCTTACCAATCGTAAAGAAGCAGTTTTGATCTACTCCTACATGAACAGGAAACAGTATAGAAGTCATAGAACCAAATGTCATTAATATCGTCGATAGAGCAAGTAAAAAGAACAGGTCCTTCCTTTTATATTTTAAATGAGTTAACATGTCGTCCTTACCTTTCTAGTAGAAAATCCCATTCTTCCATTTCATAAAATTTACACAAAAAAGAAATTCGATTCCTATTTTACAAGTGTGGAATAAAAAAGTCAACATTACCTTGCTATAATGGTTAAATTCACCAAAAAATCAGATAGATGGCATTGTGTGTACAAGAGAAAAAGGGAATGTTGCATTATGATTAAATCATGGTGCAACACTCCCTCTTTGAGGTTTTGATTTTATAGTACTGTTATCTCTCAATCACCATACTATTTTTTAATCTTAACTTTCTTATATACACTATAATTACTGTAAATAATCCTTCCATTTATCACTTTGTATGTACGAACCTTTACATACCAAGTGCCTTTCTTTAATCCCTTCAAAGTTACACTATCGGTACCAGCCTTTTTAATCGTAGCTTTTAGAAGATACCTTCCATTACCCTTATCTGACATGTAGATCTGATATCCTGTGATACCAGATGCCTTTGACCAGGTAACTTTAAGTTGTCCCTTTTTGGAATTCTTAACACCTTTTATGCTACTTGCATTTGGAGTGGTAAAGGTACTGATAGAAGCTTTTGGTCCATAAAGTAATGTGCCTTCAACCTTATCAAATGCTAATACTCTAAATACATAGGCAGTGCCTGCAGCCAACTTAGCTCCTTTGCTACCTAACAACTGTTTTACTGTATAGGAAGTTTTCTGGCCACCATATACAACAGCTATCTGAACATCCTTCTTCGTTTTACTGTCATAACGATAAACTATATAACCATCTGCTGAATTTACTTTATTCCAGCTTAATTTAATCTGATTAGAAGCAGCTGTTGCCTTAAGCTTTGTTACTTGGCTTACTCTTGCTACAACAGTTACCTGGCATTGGATTTGAACAGGTTTTACATTCTTTGTCGCTACCGTCGATATTGTTATGATAGCCTTTCCAGGCTTTAATCCCACTAGGTCACCGGAATCATTTACCATCGCAACAGAAGGATTTGAAGATTTATAACGAAGTAGTCCGTTTATTGGGTTTGCTGGGGATACTGTTGCTACAATACTAAAGGAATCCCCTTGTTGAAGAGCAATCTTTTGTTTGTTCAATCGAATGCTTTGAGCAACACTAATGACCTTAACCTTACAGATACTGATTGCTCCACTTTCTGTATAAGCAATTACAGTAAGCAAGCGACCTGCATCCTTAAAACTGGTCTTTAAAATTCCATTGGTAATACTAGAATCGTCTGAATCTACTTCCCAAAAGATCTCATCCTGTGCTCCCATTGGTAGTAACTGTGCATCTATTGTGAGAGTGTTTCCTGCTATCACTTCATACTCACTCTGAGAAAAAACAATACCTATGGCAAGAGGTTTGCCTATTGGTTCAATCGTATAGTTCTTATCAATTTTATCAATGGTGACAGTCGTTCCTTCATACTCAACACCATTTAATAAATAGCCTGAAACAGTGTAACCATCCATTGGCATAATACTAATCTTTGCGGATTCTCCAGGGAGATAATATCCTGCGCCACTATACTGACAGAATGTATTATCTCCTACTACATTGTAGTAACCCGTTTCCATAGGAATACTGTATAGCTTATTGGAGTAGGTATAATAAGGCTCACCCCACTCGTCATACTTCAGGCTCTTTTCCCCTTTGCCCAAAAAGCAGAATTGGTCAGCTACCGAAGTACCTCCATAAAATTCCGGTACCTTAGTGTATTCATATAAACTACAGTTTGAAGCAGTTTCATAAGAATCCTTGTCAACATTATAATAGAACACATCACCGAAATCCTCGGTTACTAATCCGGCAAATACCAATCCTTTTGTAGAAGTACCAACAGAAGCATCATAATAGGAATATGGTTTCATTCCCATATACTCAATTCTGTTTGCAGTTGCCTTACATTTAGCAGTCGATTGACTCCAGCCTTGACTGGTCATAAGAAGTGGCGCTGGTGCAGTGTCACTAAGGGAGGATTGTCCATCCACAGTACCAAAGGTAAGAATCAGCTTTCCTTTTACTACATTAACCTTGGCAAAAGCTCGTCCTTCCAAAAGATTTGCTTCCTGCAACCAAGTGTTTTTGTTAATGTCATAAGAATAAACGGTGTTTAAGACCTCTAAACTCTTCTCATTCATCCCCCCCATAAGATAAATCTTACCATTATAGACTGCTAAGCTAGTACCTACCACATTAGACATATTATATTTGGCAGGAACATCACAGAGTTTGGACCAATTTCCATTTGCAGTATCATAGACTACAAGTGCAATTGTAGTAGCGTAACCTATGGTATTCTGTGCCAAAGCATATATGTTATGCTTATTATAGAAGATATTAGATTTAATACTAGCGGGCTCAGATCCCAAAGTCTCCACTACCTCAGCATCTACCACTTTATTAGTTACTATTTCATTTTCTGTCCATTCCCCGTAACCATCAGTTAATTTGTAGGACCCAAATCCATTTTCTCCATAGTTATATATGGTTGATCCGTCACTTACAATGGAACCCTTCTCAACATCATTAACATCCGTAATGGTACTAACCTCAACAGTGTTATAAGATATGTATTCTGTTCTTGTAGTAGTGGTACCATCTTTAAAAGTAAAAACAAAGCTAACCTTTTTATTTGCACAATTACTAGCAGTGACTGAAAGCTCAGTGTCCTTGGTACAAGTAAAAGCTGCCGGATTACCATTTATTTGAATGGCTGCTACTTCAGAAAGGCTATTTCCTTTTAGAATAATCTTTCCATTGCTATAGGAAATTGATTTAATGACCATTGTATTCTTGTTATAATTACTTAAATCAAGATTTCTTTTCTCCTTAGTAGCACCTTCTAGTTTCTCCTCTGATCTTGCGCAAGTTACCACTTTGTCTCTAAGGGCTTCTGTGGTGATTTCTGGGTTGCATTGTCTAAGAAGAGCCACACTAGCAGTAACATGAGGAGCCGCCATGGATGTTCCGTTATAAAAGTCATATTTTCCGAAATCATCAGGTACCATATTTTGTTTACTGACACCAATATTATCTATATTGATTTCACTGGTGGATTGTCCCCAGCTAATACCTATTATATAAAATACATATTTACCTTCTTCTGATTTTTTAATCTCAGTATTACCACTTACCATAGACCAGAAATTACTATTCGGCATTGAATAATCCATTCCAACCGCGCTAAGGCTAGAAACTATCTGTTCCATATCTCCTGTGTTGTTATAAAGAGCATCAAATTTACTAGCTAGCTCCACACCATAATATACTTGGCCGCCCGACCCCTCATAATCTGCTGACAATAATCTGTCCTTCACCATAGCACTCAGATAATAGTCTGTACTGGATTCAGGAAGGGTGATTGGCCAATAACATCCAAAGATCTCATCTTTATCCGAATTTACTAATAGACTTAAACTACCTGAAGTATCGTTTCCCAAACCAAAACTATCATTTTTGTCAAACGTCAAAGTTGGTGCAGTTGTAGGTTCCATACTTTCATAATCTATACTAAATTCCTTATGTCCTACAGGAAGGTCAGAACCACTAAAATCATTAAATTTCTCACTATAGTTAGCCTGAGTCTCTCCACTGTGAATGGTAGGGTTATAAGCATTATAGGATACAGAAGAAAGAATATCTGTTCCAGGAGCTGCTAAGTCTACCGAATTCACACCATAATTGGAAAATGCGGCAAGTTCTCCTTTTTCCGTGCTGGCAGCCACACTAATCATATAGTCGCTGGTAAATGCCCAAGGGTGATTAGGTTCTATATCATTATTGGAAGCAATATTACCTGCAGCATTAACTGTAATAGCACCCTTCTTACCTACTAGATTAACTAACTTCTCAAATATGTCTGAGCCTTCTCCGCCGCCCCAGGAACAATTGATGGCAACCACATTCACCCCACAATTAATAGCACGGTTAATATAGTCATAAGCGGCGACTGCATCACTATCAAAACCTCCACCGTAACTATCTAAGAATTTCAGTGCCATAAGCTTTACATTCTTTGCAACTCCTGTGACACCTGTTCCATTACCAGCAATGATACCTGCACAGTGAGTTCCATGACCATTGTCATCCAAAGGATCTGCATCACCATTGAAAAAATCGTAGCCACAGGTTCCACTGAGAACACCTGTTTTATTCTCCCACATTCTTCCCTGTAAGGCTTCATGCGTATAATCAATACCAGTATCTATAATCGCAATTACTTTTTCATCTGATTTGGCTGCTTCCCATGCTGCTTCCGGATTAACATCCTTGTCTACCGTTCCTTTATTCTGTCCTTGGTTATCCAAAGCCCACTGGTATTGTTTATAATTATCATCCGCACCTCTTTCCTTTACCGCATAGTTAGGCTGAGCTATAACGATATTGGTATATTGCTCCTTTACAGCCTTTATTAGTGCTTCTGTGCTGAGATCTTCTGAAACCAAATGAGAAACCTGTAGTTTTTTAGCTGCTGTCGTAGCAGGCGCTAACTGAGCACTGCTTATGCTCTTTTGAACCGTGTCTTTATTCTCAAACTCATATGTAGTCTTTATCGTTACTATATCCCCTGCAAGAACAAATTTACTTGCACTGAATTCACCTTTACTATTCTTTCTCGCTTGAAATACTTGGTTTGAATTTTCCACTGTAGCAGTATCATCTACATAAGCCATTACTAAAGCTTCATGTTCTTTATAGTCCTTACTTTTATCGTTTTGTGCAATGAAATCAGTATTCCTTGTCCCGATTTTCCCCGCAAATATTTCTCTAATGTCAGTTCCTACACTTCTCGATACGACCTCCCCTTCAGGTTGAGCACTAACCACATTACCCGTTAAGCTAAGTACTAACAGTGCTGCCATCAACATGGATAGTATTCGTCTTTTTAATCTCCTCATTTTTGTACCCCTTTCAATTATTATTAGAGAATACCACTTTCTTCCAAATGGTATATACTATAATATGTCATTTTTATGTCTTTTTGTCCATTTAAATTGTACGACGTATTCTCCTATTATTAGACTTAAATAATTTAAGTCACTGGTATTTACCAATATAAAGTGTTTTACCGGCACCCAACGACAGCATAACTTCATTACAATCTTCTTCTCTCTGTAAAAATAAATTAAGAAATTGCAATTCACCTATTTCTTTATAGCTAAGGGTGTATACTAACTCTTCTTTTACCTCCTTTGAGGGAATCATGGCAATTACTTTTCCACTAGTTCTATATAGCGGAGCGTGGGTGACTCCTCCCACAATTAATAGAGGCGGCAAACTATGAATATAACGCTCCGGCTGGATATGTAACAGAACCTGATAAGTGTGCCATAAGAACTTTTTTACCTCAAAATAATATTGCACTCGAATCTTTTCTCTCTTATCAGTAACCTTAGTAGCAGGTTCAAAGTTCTCGATACCAGCGTTGGTACGTAAACCTACTCCCTCTGAATAATGCTTCTCCCCATTTGCCACATATACAGTATAAACCCGATAACCATAGATATTCCCAGCTGTGATTTCCCTGTCGACGTAGCCATTAGCAGTGACATTAAAAAGCAACTCTCCCTCGGAAGGATGTGCTGGTACATATCCCTTGGCACGGTAGACTTCCACCTTCGCTCCGGTTGGAACCTTTGCCCAGGTAATTTCGACTCCCCCCTTCTTTAAGCAAATAGAAGGTCTCTCCACTTCACAGTAATTTGCTATACCAGATCTTGAAATCAGTCCATTGGAGTATATTCCACATCTAACTGCATACACAGCATAATAATATTTTTCTCCAGGCACAATACTTTGGTCTACAAAGCTGTTACCTTCCACAGTTCCAAGAACGTAACCATCCTGTCTATGATAAGGTCTGGCATCCTTTTTTCTAATGACACAATAATTGACATAAGCTTCTTTCTTGTTATCATTCCAGTGAACATAGTTACAATGACGGGTACTGTCAACAGAAACTGTAATGGTACCATATAGCTTTGGGGGATATTTCCCCAATAGCTCCATGACACCAGGATAATCGGAACAGACTGCAAGTGCATCCATACACGCATTTATAATCTCTTCTTCCTGTCTGGTGTTTTCTGCCTGTGTAAGAAAGTTCTTTCCGCTTACCAGGCCATGGTTAATCTTCGTCTCCATCAGTGGGTTACTATACTGTGGAAATTCCCTCTTTAATTGTATGAATTCCAGGTTAGCAGCATAAAACCTTTTCTTCTCTGCTTCTTCCTTAACTTTATCTAACAGTGTAGATAACCGCTTGTTCTGTACTGTTAACTGGTCTTGTATTCGCATGAGCTCCGGAACATCACCACATTGCCTGATTGCCTCCTGTAATAACTTCTCTGCCTCCTCATAGTGTAACCTAGACATTGCCTCACGAATTTTTACGACCTTTGGGTAAAGACTATTGGCTCTGGAGATTGGTTCCTGACTAGGTTTGTGCCTATCCTTAGATTTCTTTGTCGTAGGCACATAACGATGTTCGATAGGCAAATTAGTCTCTTCTCCCTGGTAGCTGATATGTTCCCTTTCCATATAGGCTTTTAGAAGTTTCTCTGCTATGTCCTTGTTTCCACACGCTTCAACAAGAAGCCTTATTGCTTCCTCCCACTGCCCCTTCTCAAGTACCTTTGTAAACCTGGTTGCCACCTCAATCTGCTCATACACAGCCTGTATACTTTTCCACTGAAGATACTCATCATAGGCCTTCCTTCCCTCCTCAGAAGCAAAGGTACGCTTACACTCTGCACAAAGCTTTTCATTGGCTGACTCTGTGGATGTATACTTTCCCTTCTCCCTATCCATTTTATTGGCTAATCCAAGCAATTCCCTAGTTGAAAGTCGTCGAACCCTATCATATATCTTGTCTTTTCTAAGATAATCATAATAATCTTTCTTTTGTAGAGCTTCCAAATATACTAAGAACACTTGAAAATGGTCGTATTCTGCTGGTTTTGTAGACAGAGACTGTTCTCTATCTTCTTTCCTGATGGAGACCTGACAGACCTTCTCTACCATCTCCGTTGAAACCTGACACTTATCGGCAATTAATTTTATCTCAGCCTCATAAAGAAACCCTCTTTTGGCTACAATGAGCAAATGATTTTCTATCTTCTTTCTTGTAAGATTAGCTGCTTCTTCTGCTTCCTTTTTTCTAAGGTTCGTATCTGACATAACTCTTTTAATATCAGGTAAAAGGGCCATATATTCTCGGAATACAGGCCCTTTTCTAAAATCCATGGCACCCCTTGACCATTCATGTTGTTTCTTCTCAATACTTCTCGTTATCTCCTCTATACGTTCCTCTGGTGGGTCATATGGAAGCCCCAGCAGGAGATAGTAATTGCTACGAGCCACAGTAATCCCCCTATTCTGACTGATTTTCACTGATAATTTGAGCTATTGTAAGCCATTCTCCCTTACCTTTTCTCTTTTCTGTAAAATCACTTAACTTCTTTAAGGAAGCCAACCTACTTAAGTATTCGGTATCTGCCCTTCCAAATGCCATGGTATAGACAGTTATTCCTTTTTCTTTGCAAAGTCCTGCTATCTGCATAGCTCTTTCTTTATCTGGCCAGGCTCCATCTGTAACTAATACCATAGTTACCTCTTCCTTCAATTCTTTCTCATTTTGACAATGTTTTTCATATACTGCAGCAAATGGTGAGGTTCCATTCCCGTAGCCAAACATTCTCCCACTGATATGAAGTCTTTGTAAAGTTCTATTGATATTATTGAGATTATCTGTTGGTGGTAGGATAATTTGGCTTTGATCTGAAAATCCAATGATGCCTACCTTTTTGCAAGTCAAATCCAATTCACTGGCTATTCGCCGTAAGGATCTTTTAGCTTCCACAAAGGGAAGTCCTGCCATACTTCCAGACAGATCCACACAAAAGTAGACAATACCCTCTTCCTCTTTCGCTATTTCTTCCTCTATGATCTGAGGCTGCCGGTTGACCCATTCCATATCAAGAGGAATCGGTTCTCTATGAATGGCCAGTAGTTCACCTTTCTCCCGTTGTCTGGCTTGAATATGTATGATGGCATCTTCATCATAGGAAAAAGTCACATCTATTAAGGTCTTACCACCTTCAATATATACGATATGGTCAATTATATACTTTCCTACCACGATACATTCCTTTGGAACTGCTCCTTCGCCCTGTAATAAATAGATGGTCATTCTACCACCTTCTTTTCCTACCGAAAGAAGAAAAGTTCTAGTATTACTGATCGGAATTCTTGCATTCTTGTGTATCAGAATAGAATTCACATACCATGCGCCATCCAGACTTACAGAGATCATACCAATGGAATTGGCTACTACCTCCTGAATTCTATTCTTCTCATTAGTACTTCTCTTCCATAACCAGGCCTTTATAGCAGCTCCATAAACCACATCATAATCCGTGTTAACCCCCATGATACCTGTACAACCCAGTTCTTTTTCTACATATTCTCTTAGCATAGGAATCTTTGTTGCACCACCAGAGAATAGAATTCCATCCACATCCGGTTCTTTTATATTTAGACTTAATAGTAGTCTTTTTATCATATCCACAGTCAGTGCAAGCATTGTCTTAGTCATCATAAAGAGCATATCCCGAGTAATATAATATCTTCCTGTATAACCTTTATAATGGACCACAGCCTCTGCACCAGAAACCTGACTTAAGCGGATTAATACCTGCTCTGCTAATTCTCTTATTTTGATACCTTCTAACTTATCCTCGGTAAAATCGACTTTGAACTCTCTATAAAACTGATTCTGAATATAGAAGACTATTACATCTTCCCATTCCCGTCCACCTATATCCCTGCTACCCGTAGCTCCTAATATCTTCACCTGGCCATTGTTCAGGTCTGCTACTGCAATCTCAAAGTTACCTCCACCCAACTTATAAATAAGAACTTTTCTCTTAGTGTTTGGATTACGATAACCATAAGCTAAGGCAGCTGCTGTAGGTTCATTTATCATACCTACCACCTGTACACCAGTTATCCCTAACATTTCTTTAAGATTTCTCCTCTCACCATCTGTATAGAAGGTGGGGACGATAATAACTGCTTCAGTAATCTTCTGCCCCACCCTTTGCCTGGCCATTTCTAACAAGTAACTTAGATAGTCGGAAGTCAGTGCTATCATATCTCCTTCACCAGCAAGCCTTTTATCTAGCGCTTCCTGGCCAAAGAAAAGAGTTTTGTCAGATAAGGCCACCATAATAGATGGTGTTTTCAGTTCACCCTCCGCATTAGGGATTAAGACCAGCTCTTCTGCAATTGAATCTACATAAGCAAGGGAGGAATAACATGTTCCCAGGTCAATTCCCACACAAATACCCAAAGACCAACCTTCTTTCCTGCATCCATTATTCGATTGTCAGATACATCATTTTCTGTTTGAGCTCCATCACCTTTTCTTCTGTTAGTATACACTCAGACTGGAAGCTTGCCTGAATCTCTCGATTACTGCTAAGCTCTTTCCCGGTTAACTTTAACGTTCCTTCATTGGTCAATTCCATGGTAATCTCCACTCCTGAACCAACCTTCAAATTACGTGGCAGATCAAGAATTGCATTACCTACCTTATAAGTCTCTTCCACTGGATACGAGCCTTTTAAGATAGAACTTTCATACACTTCAATGTTGGCATATTCTTGGTCTTCCTCTGCTATACCAAATATTTTCTTAACTTTACAAGGTGTATTGGTATTCTTCAAAATTAGATTTGAAATGATTAGTCTCCCATCTCTCATAGCTTTAATGCCAAAGCTTTTACTGGTTTTAGTGTGAATCACCACTCGCTGGGAGCGTTTAGGTTCTACAGAAACACTTGGTATATAATCCACAACTTCAGCCTCAGCATTTTGATCCATGGTAGTAATTTCATAAGAGGCTCTCGCATCAGCCATACATTTCACAATTGCATAGATCGCTGCCCCTTTAGCAACAGCCTCATCTGGTTCAATCAGTTTTGGCTGTATATGAAGTTTCTCTTCAATGGCTCCCCTTACCTGTGGCATCTTTGTTGAGCCACCCACCAAAAGGAATTCATCAATATGAGAACACCCATACTCTCTGGCTATTTTCATAACCTGTTCTGTCAGATCCATGGAATTATCTAATAATGGCCTGGTCAATTCATCGAATTTATCCCGAGTCAACTCCACTGCAGCTTTATAACCCTGAATATGTAACATTATGGTAGTTTTATCCCTAGAACTCAACTGAATCTTAGCCCTCTCTACTTTGATAGCAAGATCCTGTTTTGCCTCATCATCATAATCACCACGATACCCAGACTGTTGTTCAAACTGCTCTGCCACATACCTCATAATCATGGCATCCCAATCCTTGCCTCCTAAATCATGGTTTCCATCGGTACAGATTACATTAATGTCTCCTCCTTCAATCTTCATCACCGTCACATCAAAGGTTCCTCCACCAAGATCATACACAAGGACTGTCTTTTTCTCAGTTTCTTTACTGCATCCATAATATATGGCCGCAGCAGTTGGCTCATCCAAAATAGAAATAACATTGAGCCCTGCCACAATTCCAGCCTGTTTTGTAGCCATACGCTCTGCCTCTCCAAAATAAGCCGGACAAGTAATCACAACATCCTTAACCTGATCATCCAAAAGTTCTCCAGCATCTTTACAAATTTTACGAAGAATACATGCAGACACCTCTACTGGTGTAATCTCTTTATCCCCATTTGCCCCATAATAAACCTTTGTTTCACGTCCCATTTTTGTTTTAATGAGAGATATAGTATTTTTCGCATAAAGAACAGAGGTATCCTTAGCTACCTGCCCAACAAGAACTTCATTGCTATCCTCCAGAAATTGTACCACGGAAGGAGTTGTATTGGTTCCCTCCCTATTTTGGACAACAACCGGCCGTCCTGTTTCATCCTGATAGGCAATGCAGGAATAAGTAGTTCCCAAATCAATTCCATACACATATTTAGACATAATCAATCTCCTTCCTATCATGTATTGGATTGGTATTTATACACCGTAACTTTTTCTGGCCAAATAACCTTTCCCTTGTAGAAATAGCCAAAACCCATGCTTTCTGAAACCTTGCCGTTAAGTTCTAGATTGTTGGTGGCAATGGTAGATAGAATACGTTGACGAACCGGTATAAAAGGTTCTCCTGCTGTGGCCTTGTATATATCTACTCCATAGTTATTCAAAATATAGTGTAAGTCTTCAATAAAGTCAGTAATGACAAAAGCTGCCTCTGCCTGTTCTGCCCCTTTTGTTCCATAAGTGATACCTGCTTTTCTGATGTTGTCAACGACCTCAATAATATCAATTAGTATAGGCTTTATCAAGGAGCCATACAAATCATTACGATAGTTCTGCAATTCTGTGTGCATCTGGTCTATTAATTTTTCCTGCTTTTCATCATAGAGAAAACGTTCCTCAAAGTCTTTTGTCAATTGTTCTAACAGTTGAGATAGATTCTCTAATTTGCTTGTAACTTCCTCTTTTATATTCTTTTGTAAACTAAGATCTTCTACAAATCCTTGCTCCATTATCTCCTTCCTCTCTCCAGACTAAGCAGGGACAGGTTGTCTTAAGATTCCCATTCCATCCGGCAAATACTATTTCCATACATTTTTATTAGAAAGAGGATGCATTTAGAACTACAGATTAAAAAACCCCCCAGTGGCATATCATCTTCAACAACCACTAGGAGGTATAACAACTCTTTACATGTTCTATTTTAAATTTAGTTTGGAGAATGCATCTGCAAATGGGTTATTTAATGGTACATCCTCCTTTTTCTGTTGATTTAAGTATCTTGCCACATCCTTCTTACTGACACCGGAACCTTCCTTTTTCCTACGTTCTGTAAAGCTGTCTAACTTTTCTCTATATCCACAGCTACACTGAAACACTTTATTTTCTTTCCCATATAGTTCCATTCTCTTATGGCATTTTGGACACCTGGCATTACTGCTTCTAGATACCGTTTCTCTATATCCACATTCACGATCCTGGCATACATGCAACGTAGCATTTTTCCCTTTTACCAATAACAATCGTTTGCCACAATTAGGGCACTTTTGGTTAGTAAGGTTGTCATGTCGGAAGTTCTTTTCTCCTTCTTTAATCTCTTTTATAATGGTATTAGCATAATCCTTGATTTCTATTATAAAGCTATCACGTTTCAGATTCCCTTTCGCAATACGGCTTAATTTGGTCTCCCAGGAAGCTGTAAGCTCTGGCTTTTTTAAATCCTCCGGCACTAACTCAAGAAGTTGCTTTCCTTTACTGGTTATAAAGAGATCCTTTCCTCTTTTTTCTATAAGAAAACTGGAAAATAACTTTTCAATAATATCCGCACGAGTAGCAACTGTTCCTAATCCACCAGTTTCATCCAGTGTCTGAATCGTTTGTTTATCCTTATTTTCAAGATAATTCTGAGGATGTTCCATAGCTGTCAACAGAGTGGCCTCATTAAATGGAGCAGGAGGATTGGTCTTACCCTCTGTCAAAGTAACATCCTGCACCTGCAAAGTGTCACCTTTTTTCATCTGCTTGATGAGAACTACATCCTCTTTATCGCTAACTACTTCTTCCTCTTCGTCTACTGATTCTTCCTGACCGTAAACCGCTTTCCATCCAAGCTTTTGAATCACATTGGTTTTAGTAGTAAAAGTCTCTCCTCCAAAATCTGCCTCGATCATAACTTGGCTGTATTCATAGTCTGGAGATAAAGCAGAGAAAAACCTTTTTACGACCAAATCATAAATCTTTCTCTCTTCATTGGTCATGTTGGAAAGATTCACATACTGCTCAGTAGGAATAATGGCATGGTGATCACTGACCTTTTGATTATTTACATAAAATACTTTAGGGCTAAACTTCTGGCTCACAAGTCCATTTCCAACCTGACGGTAAGGACCCACACTACAAGCCTTAATTCTCTCCTTTAAGGTATCTACAATATCTGTGGTGAGATATCGGGAATCTGTTCTCGGATAAGTTAGGACCTTATGATTCTCATATAACCGTTGCATTATATTTAAGGTTTCTTTGGCAGAAAAGCCGTATCTTAGGTTAGCATCTCTTTGCAGTTCTGTTAAATCATAGAACAAAGGAGACTGTTTTCTCTTTTCACTGATGGTAACAGCTTTAATTACACCATTTGAAGCCTTTGTGCTTTTTAATAACTGTTCCATTCTTTGTTTCTGAAAGCTCCTGCTACTCTTTGTAGCCTTATCTATCCAAAGGAAGGTAAGACTCTTGCTTCCTTGTGCTAACGGTAGAGCCACTCTAGCTTTTAGTCCATAATAACTTTTTGGAACAAAGGCACGAATCTCTTCCTCTCTCTTAGCTATCATAGCAAGAGTAGGTGTTTGCACTCGACCACAGGATAACTGAGCATTGTATTTGCAAGTCAATGCTCTGGTGGCATTAATCCCTACTAACCAATCAGCTTCCGCTCTAGAAAGCGCAGCATCATACAAATTATCATACTCTCTACCATCATGTAGATGTTCAAAACCTTCTTTAATCGCCTTATCTGTTACGGAAGAAATCCAGAGACGTTTTATAGGTTTTCTCACTCCGGTTTTATTTAGAATAAGACGGGCTACTAACTCTCCTTCTCTACCTGCATCTGTTGCAATGATAATCTGTCCGACATCCTCTCTTTTCAGTTGTGTCTTTACCGCCTGATATTGTTTGGCTGATTGTTTGATTACCTCTAGCTGCAATATATCCGGAAGCATTGGAAGATCTGATAACCTCCATTCCTTATATTTGTCATCATAGCCCTCCGGATCAGCCAAAGTCACTAGGTGTCCCAGTGCCCAGGTTACAATATAGGAATCTCCTTCCAAAGCTCCATTTATCTTCTTATTACATCTTAACACGCGAGCAATGTCGCGTCCTACTGAAGGTTTTTCTGCAATTACAACTGTCTTTTTACTCATTTTATACTCCTTGCTTTATCTAAATACTTAAATCTTTTTTTGTGTATTTCACATACGCTGTTACAATAGCAGCAATAGTAATTCCCACACCTATCAATAAGTATACAATAGGTATGGAGGTATCTTTAAAAACAGTAGCTGCATCACAGAAATAAAATGGTGTCACATAATGAACCTTCTCCACAGCATTGGTAATATTCCCTATTAAGTGTAGAAAGTATAGAAGGAGGGAGATTCCGATTCCTAGACCTATATTTAGCTTCTTCATAAAGGAAGATATGCCAAAGCAAATGGCTCCAACTTCAAGGTGCATAACAAACTGAGCCAGTTGCAGTAAAAGTAATTTATCCCATGCTACCTCTTCTTGAATGGCTACCATTCCCACTACACTCCAAAGAAGACAAAGCAAGTTAAAAGCAAGAATTAAAGCACCTGCTGCTAAAACTTTCTGGGTAATAAAATAGGTTCTTCTATTAGGAGTAACATAGATAAATTCTGTCGTATGATTTGCCTCTTCTTTTACCAGAATGCCCGCCCCTAAGATAGCTGCAAACATAGAGCCACCAAGAGATAACATGGCTCCTGCCTCAATTCCGTAGTACCCCATTATATTTCCCATTTGAAGTGTCTCCATACCAAACATAGAGGAAAAAGCTCCAAGATTGGCATACATATCTGTCATACCATCTAATTCACCCTTCATAGAAGGAAATACTAGTAACATCACAAAAATCATACCACCTACTGAAGAACTCCAGATGATGAGGGCTTTCAGATTCATTTTAATTTCATGTTTTAAGAATATCATTTACTTTCCCCCCTTTTCATAGAAGTGCATAAATATCTCCTCTAAACTCGGATCAGAAATTGTAATATCCTCAAATGAGAGTCCATTTAGAGCAGTAACTAAATCCTGTGGATGACCTTTGTACAAAAAATCAAAATCATCATTCTGATGTTTTACATCTACAACTGGTCCCAGTTCCGGCAGGTCTTTTATGCCTTTTATGCAAACTCTCTTCATATTCGTCTTTGCCAACTCTTCCACAAGTCCACTGACAATAAGCTTACCTTCCTTAATGATTGCAGCCTTTTTACAATACTCTTGAACTTCAGCCAGTACGTGGGATGAGAGAAAGATTGTAGTACCCTGTGCATTTCTTTCATTTAATTCAGCAAAAAACTCCTTTTGCATCAATGGATCTAACCCAGATGTTGGCTCATCCAGAATCAGAAGCTTCGGGTTATGCTGCAATGCGCATACGATGCTGACCTTTCTTCGATTCCCCAAACTGAGATCCTCTATCTTTTTCTTTGTATCCACCTGAAATCGCTCACAAAGTCTGGTTGCATTCTTTGAACAATCCATTCTATGCAAATCAGCAGCTAGCTTTATTACCTGTTCAACCCTTAATTGTCCATAAAATTGTGCTTCTGATGGCATATAGCCAACCTCTTTTAAAATATCTTTGCTCTCAGTGGTACAATCTTTTCCAAATATGTAACAATTTCCTCTAGAAGGTTTAATCATCCCTAAAAGTAATCGTATTGTAGTGCTTTTTCCAGCCCCATTTGGCCCAATAAAGCCAAAGATATCACCTTCTTCAACTGCTAGGTTGCTATCTATGATACCTCTAGCTTTTCCATAATACTTCGTCAAATTTTTCGTTTCTATTACATTCATACTATGATTATGCTCTCAATTGAAAACATATCCCCTTTCACTAAGTATGAACTTATTTTACTCTAATCCTGTTTTTGTTTCCATATAAATTTACAGGAACTCACGTAAATCCACCATTAACTTTTCTTCCACTTTTATAATCTCCCTCGCTATATCTTTGGACTTTTCATCCGCTGTCGTGTATTTATTAAGATATTGGCATAGAGACTTAATTCCCATGTTACAGCCATCTGTAATAAGATCGGCTATTTCTTGATCTCCCGGATGCTGCATCATTTTCATATTAGTCTTCATAAATGACATAGCTTTGGCAATGGGATTGGGATCCTTCTCTGAATCATGGTGTTTATTTAATAAAATATGTGTCTCATCTCCTATTTTTTCATGGGTTGTCTTACTTTCTACGATAAGGTTTTTTAATTTTTCACTTTTAATCTTGTCCATTACTTCATCAAAAGAGTTAACGGCCATTTTAACTCCGGCGTTACATTCCTTTAATAAATCAATTGTATTTTGTTCAGACATCTTAACATCCTTTCAATAAAATAATTTACTTCTTTAATAGAATCTCCATATAATTCAGCTTTCATACTCTTAACAATGATTTAACATCTTGTGAATAGTGCTGTATCCAGCTCATTTTTATTGTGCATTTTATACAAATTTTATGAAATTTTTTGTTCATATTATATGTTGTAAAAATACCCTAACCAATGTATAATTTCGTCAGTTTCACACTACTAAGAATCGCAGGTGATCAATTATGTTAACTAATCCCATATTTTATATTATCCTAGGGGGGATAATATTGCTAGCATCATTGATAGTCTATTTGGAAAGACATCATTTCGCTCACAATGCTCCAAATACTAAGGTGGTTAGTCCACTATACTTAGTATTAGAGAATGCGGAGAGGCACAATTGCCGAATTACATTCTGCCAACCTAACTGTTATAAAGAGTTTGGGTTAGTACTAGAATGCAATATACATAACGTAGGAGAGGAATGGGTACACGTTACCTATCCATTGGATACAGAAGACGATATTCATAAAATAATCAGTATAAATAAGATTTCTGCTGTGGAAGTGATGAATGATAATATAGCAAGTTAATTGGAACATAATGAAAAGACGGTGACACCTATACAAAGTGCCATCGCCTTTCGTTTTTACAACATAACTATTTATTATGGTTCCATTACAGTCTTTCCACCCATGTATGGACGTAATCCTTCAGGAATACGGATACTTCCATCCTCATTAAGGTTATTCTCTAAGAAGGCAATTAGCATTCTTGGAGGAGCTACTACTGTATTATTTAAGGTATGAGCGAAGTACTTGCCCCCTTCTCCTACCACTCTAATCTTTAATCTTCTAGCCTGTGCGTCTCCTAGATTAGAGCAGCTACCTACTTCAAAGTATTTCTTTTGTCTTGGAGACCAGGCCTCAACATCAATAGATTTTACTTTTAGATCCGCTAAATCACCAGAACAACATTCCAAGGTTCTTACTGGAATATCCATACTTCTAAATAAATCTACGGTATTTTGCCATAATTTATCAAACCACATAGGGCTTTCTTCTGGCTTACATACTACAATCATTTCCTGCTTTTCAAATTGATGGATACGGTAAACCCCTCTTTCTTCAATACCGTGAGCTCCCTTTTCTTTTCTAAAGCATGGAGAATAGCTAGTTAAGGTATGAGGAAGAGTATCTTCCTGAACAATTGTATCAATATACTTACCAATCATAGAATGCTCTGAGGTTCCAATTAGATATAAGTCTTCACCTTCAATTTTGTACATCATAGCATCCATTTCTGCAAAGCTCATAACTCCCGTCACAACATCACTACGAATCATAAATGGTGGCACACAGTAAGTAAAACCACGGTTTATCATAAAATCTCTAGCATAGGAAATGACAGCAGAATGAAGTCTTGCTATGTCTCCCATCAGATAATAAAAACCATTTCCAGCTACTTTTCTGGCAGCATCTAAGTCAATACCATTTAATTTTTCCATAATCTCTGTATGATATGGAATCTCAAAATCTGGAACAAACGGATCGCCATAGCGCTTTATTTCTACATTCTCACTATCATCCTTACCGATTGGAACACTAGGATCAATAATATTTGGAATTGTCATCATAATAGTCTTAATCTTCTCAGCAAGCTCAGTTTCGATTTGTTCTAATTCAGCAAGACGGTCAGACTTTTCTGTAACCTTCTTCTTCATTTCTTCCGCTTCTTCCTTCTTATCTTGGGCAAAAAGGCCGCCGATTTGTTTACTGATGGCGTTTCTCTCCGCACGAAGAGAGTCTGCCTCCTGTTTTGCATTTCTGCTTTCCAAATCCAGAGCTATTACTTCATCCACAAGAGGAAGCTTGCTATCCTGAAATTTATTACGGATGTTTTGCTTAACAATCTCGGGATTTTCCCGAACAAATTTTAAATCTAACATGATATCTCCTCCAACTTTATCTTAACAGACTATTATTCTGCTTTAAGTTCTTTTAATCCTGAATGCTTGGAATCAATTCCACCCTCTTCAAAATAAACATTATACCATACTAAGAATACGTATATAAGCCAGATTCTACGATAATTATCTTTCTTTCCAGATTTGTGGTCTTCAAGCATCTGTAATAGTTTCGTTCTATGGAAGTATTGACCTGCTATCTCACTGGAAAACATAGCTTTTACTTCACTATAATACTTGTCTTCTTTTAACCAAAGAGCCATTGGAATCGGAAAACCAAGTTTCCTTTTCTCTGCAGTTTGTTTAGGCAACTCTTTATATGCTACCTTACGGAAGATATATTTGGTTGCATTCTTAGTAACTTTATATTTAGGTGGAACCTTCTTTGCAACATTAAATACTTTACGATCAAGAAATGGTACACGAACCTCAACGGAATTAGCCATACTCATCTTATCCGCCTTCAAAAGGATATCTCCTGGCAACCAGCATTTCATATCAATGTATTGCATTTTACCAAGATCATCTAAGGCTTCTGCTTCTTTATAATATTTTTTTACATAGTCATAAGCAGATGGGGCTCCTACCGGATGCTTTAAGACAGATTCTCTTTCCTTCTTAGAATATACGTTAGCATTCCCAATAAAAGTCTCTTCAATTGGCTTGCAACCACGAATCAGCCAACTCTTACCCTTGATATTTGGTAAATGAGTAGCTAAAGCTCCTAAAGGCTTCTTGATGAACTTAGGAACACGTTTCCAACCTTTCAGATCCCAAGTTTCATGATAGATATTGTAACCACCGAAGAACTCATCTGCACCTTCTCCAGACCAGGCAACCTTTAGATGTTTTCTAGCCTCCTGATTTACAAAGTACAGTGCAACACTTGCAGCGTCTCCCAACGGTTCATCCATATAATACATAACAGAAGGAACAATATCCCAGTATTCCTCTGTGGTAATAACTTTGCTATAGTTCTCCACACCAATATGCTTGGACAAATTACGAGCATAGCTAATCTCATTAAAACGGCTCTTTTCATCTAAAAACCCAACTGTGAATGTCTTACATTCCCCAAGTCCTTTAGCCACGTAACTGGAATCAACACCACTGGATAAGAAAGAACCTACCTCAACGTCGCTGATTTTGTGCACTTCCATAGAATCCTTTAAAGCTGCTTTAATCTCGTTTTCCAGTTCATCCTCAGTAGTGTTCTCATCTGGAGCAAACATAGGATTATAGTATTGTTTTACAGTTAATTGATTATCCTTCCATAGCAAATAATAACCAGGCTCCAATTTATAGATTCCCTTAAAGAAGGTCTCAGTTAGAACAGAATACTGGAAAGTCAAATATTGCTCTAAGGCTTCCTCATTAACCGCTCTTTGATAGAGTGGATACTCCAAGATACTCTTAATCTCTGATGCAAATACTAGAGTATTCTCTACTACTGCATAATAAAAAGGCTTAATTCCAAAGAAATCTCTAGCTGCAAAGAAGGTATCCTGCTTTTGATCCCAGATGCCAAAAGCAAACATACCACGAAGCTTATTAAGAAGCTTAACACCATATTCCTCATAGCCATGTACTAATACCTCAGTATCAGCCTTATTTGCAAAAGTATGACCAAGCTTAATAAGTTCTTCTCTTAGTTTTGGAAAGTTATAAATCTCTCCGTTAAACACAATAGTGACATCCTTGTTCTCATTCTGCATAGGTTGACTACCATGATCCAAGTCGATAATACTAAGGCGTTGGAAACCTAAAGCAGCTTTATCATCAATATACTGTCTTGCATCATCAGGTCCTCGATGATATATCTTCTTCATCATATTAGATAATACTTGTTCTCTGTTATATCCATTCACATTCCCAATTATTCCACAAATTCCACACATTTTTTTACCATCCACTTTCTAATCTATTCTTTTGAGTTCGGGCTATAATTCAAGGAATAAAAGTCTAGTTAGTATAGACTCATCTCTTCTAGATTCATAAGAATAATCCCTCAACTCCAACATAAGACTCTCTTCATCTTTACTAAGTTCAAGTCCTATAAGATCTTTAACGTCCTGATATATGCACTCTTCTTCATTCCATTCATTTGTAGTACGGAAGATACTCCAACTTATTTTCTCTTCTTGTTGTCCATATTGATTTTGCTTCTGACGAACAGAATAGTATATTGCATCTCCCTTTTTTGTTACAATAAAATGGTCGATTTCATAGGTTATTAAGTAATTTTGACCAATCCATTCTTTTCGTTCAAAGCTATAGCACATTAAATTGTAGCCATTTAATTGCACATATATTCCTAAGGGACCAAGCCAATAGTGCTCCAAATAAGTAAACATTTTATCAATATCCCATTTCTCCCATGGCTTATATAAATTAAACAAATACAACTTTCCTCCATCCAGTGGATGAATTAAAACATAACCATTATCGTTAGTCTGAATGCTATAATTATATATCAGTTTATTTGATTTCCAATCAGTCAACTGATAAACCACAAAACCTTCTTGTTTGACAACATCGTAACAGTAAATATTATATATCCTTTCAAAGTCATATCCCCAATTATTATAATCGTAAACATCGTCAAGCGCAACCACTTGTTTAGATTCACCGATATATTTCCATCCATAAATTAACTTATTTCCTTTATCTGCCCAACAAACCGTCAACTGAAACTGAGTCGGAGGTAACTCCTTTGTATCATACCATGTAATAATTGTCTCTTTTTGCTTTTGATAATCGTAAACCATAATATAATTGTAATCTACTAGTTTTCTTTCAAATACCATATAGGATCCATTCGGCGACATCCCAAGAAGAGTATCACATTCCTGCCATACTTTCCCCTTGGTTGTATATGTTTTTCCACTCTTATAATCTAATTTGGTAACATAATTCTTATTATCTCCATCACTATACTTGTTTATTATAATACTTCCATAGTCATCATCATTAGGATTGCTACAGGCTGTTTTACTCTTTGCCAGCTCTTCATTACCATAAGTATTGATACTATAGTAATAATCATAAACGCTATCAAGGTTGTTATATGGAAATTCATCAACTTCCCCAGTTTTGTCATCTAACACATAGGTTTTTGTCTCATAACTATTACAGCCTGTCATCAGAAGTATAATGATAATATACACAACCAAAACTCTTCTTTGTTTCATAATAATCACCTTGCTAATTAATATTCCTACTAGGTATTGTTGGGCTTCGTATTCAAGCTCTTAATTAGAAGGAAACCGAATGATAAAGCACGTTGCTTCCAATTTACTTGATAAATGAATACTCCCACCATGTTCTTTCATAATTTGCTTGCAAATAGAAAGTCCCAAACCTGCACTTCCCTGCTCACTAGAGGCTTGCTTGTCCACACGATAAAATGGTTCAAATATATGAGAAGAATCCTCCTCAGTTATTGGCTCTCCTTCATTGGTTATGGTAATCTCAATCCATTCTATATTCTTACTTAAGTTAATCTGTATCGTTTGAGGGTTTGCTCCGTATTTAATAGCATTGTCTATAATATTCACAAAAACTTCCCTAACACGATCCTTTAATACAGAAATCTTAATAGGATCTATGTTTATGAACTCTATGTGACTGCCATATCTTTTAGCCTTTAATTCCATTGCTTCCGAAACATCCCTTAGTATCTGATTCAAATCAATAGTTTCCCATATTTGTTGGCTATCCTTAGTTGACATCTCTAAAAGTTGAATAACCAGTTTATGAAGCCGTTCACTTTCATCCAAGATATTCTGTATTCCATTTCGGAATAAATCCTTATCCTCAATTCCGTTATCCTGTAGTAATTGGGCATAGCCACTAATTGTGGTAAGTGGTGTTTTTAGCTCATGCGTTACATTATCGTAAAATTCTTTTCTATTCTCCATAAGCTCATAGATCTGATTCTTATCTTTTTTAAGCTTCTCTAATTGTGTCTGTACAGTATTTAACATAATTCTATAATTATTAGTCAAATCTCCCAACTCATCCTTGCGACTGGATGGGGCAAGAGAAAAATAAAAGTTTTGATCATACTTACCTACATTCAAATCATCTGCCACCTGATTAGAAGTCTTTGCCAACTGCCGAATTGGAGATAAAAGCATCTGAATTATAATAGTTACAAGGACAAAAGCCAAAACAAAAATCCCAATCGTAATCTTCAAAACAGTGGAAGTATTTTCCCTACCCGCTAAAAGTAAATCCGTATAATCTATGTAATAGCGTACTATTCCTTCCTGTTTCCTATTTAATTTGATAGGTATAGAAAAATATATTATCAGCTTATCCTTACTATCTCGGTCTATTGTGTAGGAAGCCTTACCTCTCAATGCATTTTGAAGATCATCTCCATGATTGCCTGTAACGATAGCTTGATCACTATTGGTCACTTTCTTATTATAACTAAATAAAGATTTCTTGGAGGACACCAGTAGACTTCCATCATTATCGTATAAAGCTACATAACGATGTGCATCACTATCTAAGTCTGATAAAATAGCATAAGATGCCTGAATAAAACCATACTCATTATATCTCTCAATACGCAGCATAATTGCCTTCTTAACATTCATAATGGTTGCATCATGCAAAGCATCAACATCCTTCTGTATCTGCATTTCAATGTTGCTATTGATCTGCCTATTTAAGCTATAAGTAAGTGCCACGAAACCCAATATAGCTGTTGCAATCAATCCCTCGAATACTTTTATTCGTATTCCCCACCATCTTTTACTTTTCCGTTGGGACATATTTATAACCAACTCCAAACACTGTGATTAACTGTTGTTCCATGTTAAGTTTCTTTCTAATTCTTTGAATATGTATATCTATAGTTCTCGAGTCACCCAAATAACTAAAATCCCATAATGCTTCTAAGAGTGTCTCTCTTGTTAAAACTTGTCTTGGATGTTTCAAAAAATAAAGGAGTAAATCATATTCCTTTGGAGTAAGCTCAATCAGTTGCCCATCCTTTTTTACTGAACGCTCCACCTCGCAAATTTCTCCATCAAACTCCAATCGGTCATTTTTCTTCTGATTCTGACGTTCCGTTCCACGTCTAATTACAATCTTTATTCTAGCCACAACTTCTCTAAAATCAAATGGCTTAGTAATATAATCATCCGCTCCAACTTGAAGACCATATAATTTATCCTCTATGTTGGATTTGGCTGTTAGCATAATAATTGGTATATTACAGTATTCACTTAGTATTCTACATACATCGGGACCATTTAAATCAGGCAACATCCAATCTAACAAAATCAGATCTGGAGCCTCTTCTCTTACTTTTTGTAATCCAAGTTCTCCAGTATCTCCACTAATCACCTGAAATCCTTCTTTCTTTAAACCATAAGTAAGAATATCTACAATCGGCTTTTCATCCTCAATTATCAGTATTTTCTTAGCCATAAGACTTCCTCCATATTTTAAAACCATTAACCATATTTTATCATTTATATACGAATTATGTCTATACTTTCTATACAAATTTACATAAGTAAATGCTTATTTGCCTTTCATAGTGTTTTACTATTCACCAATAGTCACTCACCAAATACTATGTTTACGGTGTATAGTGAATACACAAAGAGGTTGAAAGCAGATGAATGTCTTCTACTTTCAACCTCTTCCATATAATATTTATTTGATATGCTTATGAAGTTCCTGTAAGGAACAAATCGGAATCCCTTTCTGCTTGTTCACAGCCTTTAATCCTCTAGCTGCTGCCATAGCTGCTGCCATGGTTGTAATATAAGGAATCTTTGCCTTAATAGCTGCTTTACGTACATAGCTGTCATCATGTTCGCAACCTGAGCCAATAGGCGTATTAATGACCAACTGAACCTGACGATTAATTATAACATCATTCATGTTTGGTCTTCCTTCATAGAGCTTATTAATCTTCTCTACCGGATAACCAGCTTGAAGAATGGTATCATAAGTATGCCCAGTGGCCATAAGAGAGTAACCAGCCTCATATAAGTCCTTAGCAACCTCTGCAACCTCTGCTTTGTCAGAATCGCATACACTAATTAGAACACAACCCTCTAGTGGTAGAGGTGTCTGAGTAGCCTCCTGAGCTAAGAAATATGCTTCTCCAAAGGTATCTGCAAGACCTAGAACCTCACCAGTAGAACGCATTTCCGGTCCCAGTACTGGGTCTACCTCAGGAAACATATTGAATGGGAATACTGCTTCCTTTACTCCATAATGAGGAATCACCTTTTCCTCTAACATTGGAACTGGAGATGGTCTCCCTGTTATCTCTGCCGTAATAATGTCAGTTGCGATTGGTACCATGGCAATATTACAAACCTTAGATACGAGAGGAACCGTACGAGATGCTCTTGGGTTAGCCTCTAATACATATACCGTGTCATTTTCTATAGCATACTGCATATTCATTAAGCCAGACACATGCATTTCCTTAGCTATTCTTGTGGTGTAATCTTTAATAATCTCCAGGTTTCTCTCACTAATATTAATAGATGGAATGATACAAGCAGAATCACCTGAATGAACACCTGCTAATTCAATATGTTCCATAACTGCTGGAACAAATGCATTAGTGCCATCACTGATGGCATCTGCTTCCACCTCCATTGCATGTCTAAGAAAACGATCGATTAGGATTGGACGATCTGGGGTAACGCCAACTGCAGCTTCCATATAAGAAATCAGGTTCTTGTCGTCAAATACTACTTCCATTCCTCGTCCACCTAATACATAAGAAGGACGTACCATAACAGGATAACCGATTTGATTGGCAATTTGTAGTGCATCCTCCACTGTAACTGCCATTCCGGATTCCGGCATAGGAATCTCTAGCTTCTCCATCATACCTCTAAATAAGTCTCTATCTTCTGCCATATCAATAACAGAAGGTGCTGTTCCCAGGATCTTTACTCCATTTTTCTCAAGCTCAGCAGCTAGATTCAATGGCGTCTGACCGCCAAATTGTGCAATGATACCAACCGGTTGCTCTTTCTCATAGATACTTAACACATCCTCTAAGGTAAGCGGTTCAAAATACAATTTATCTGAAGTATCATAATCCGTTGATACAGTCTCTGGATTACAGTTTACAATAATGGTTTCAAAACCAAGCTTTTTAAGAGAGAGAGCTGCATGAACACTACAATAATCAAATTCAATGCCTTGTCCGATTCTATTAGGTCCTCCACCTAAAATCATAATCTTAGGTTTGTCTGTATGAACTGTACTATAATCTGGTGCATTGTAGGTAGAATAATAGTAAGCACTGTCCTTTGTTCCGCTTACATGTACACCTTCCCAGGCTTCCTTCAGTCCAAGAGATAGTCTTTGATTTCTAACCTGTTCTTCCGAAATCTTAAGCAAATTACTTAAGTATTTATCTGAGAAACCATTTTTCTTGGCTTGAAGTAAGACTTCATCCGTTGGAAGACTGCCTGTAAATTGCAGAATCTGCTCTTCTTCCTCCACTAATTCCTTCATTTGCTCTATAAAATAATGCTTAATCTTTGTAAGGTTATATAGTTCTTCTACAGTAGCTCCTTTACGAAGAGCCTCATACATTAAGAATTGTCTCTCACTAGTTGGAATGATAAGACGTTTTAACAATTCTTCTTTTGAGAGAGTATGAAAGTCCTTGGCAAAGCCCAGTCCATACCGTCCGATTTCTAAGCTTCGAATAGCCTTTTGAAATGCTTCCTTATAGGTCTTTCCTATGCTCATAACCTCGCCTACCGCACGCATCTGAGTACCTAATTTATCTTCTACCCCTTTGAATTTCTCAAATGCCCATCTGGCAAATTTGATTACAATATAATCACCATCTGGCACATAACGATCCAAAGTTCCATATTTGCCACATGGAATCTCATCTAAGTTAAGGCCTGCTGCCAACATAGCACTTATTAGGGCAATTGGAAATCCGGTTGCCTTAGAAGCAAGAGCAGAGGAACGGGACGTTCTAGGATTGATTTCAATAACAATAATACGATCAGTTTCCGGATCATGAGCAAATTGCACATTAGTTCCACCAATTACCTCAATGGCCTCAACAATACGGTATGCCTGCTCTTGTAGTCTCTTCTGTACTTCTTCTGAAATAGTAAGCATAGGAGCAGAACAAAAAGAATCTCCGGTATGTACACCCAATGGATCAATATTTTCAATAAAGCATACGGTAATCATATTGTTCTTAGCATCACGAACAACCTCTAATTCAAGTTCCTCCCAACCGAGAACAGATTCTTCCACCAATACCTGTCCCACAAGACTTGCCTGAAGACCTCTTGCACAAACTGTTTTCAATTCTTCTATGTTATAAACAAGACCACCGCCTGCACCACCCATGGTATAGGCTGGACGGAGTACAACAGGATAGCCCAATTGATCTGCAATTGAAAGAGCTTCTTCTACAGAATACGCTACTTCACTTCTTGCCATTTCAATACCGAGACTATTCATGGTTTTTTTAAATTCAATTCTATCCTCTCCACGTTCAATCGCATCTACCTGAACACCGATTACCTTTACATCATATTTCTCCAGGATGCCTTTCGCAGAAAGTTCGGAACATAAGTTTAATCCAGATTGACCACCTAAGTTAGGAAGGATAGCATCCGGTCTTTCTTTTTTGATAATCTGCTCTAACCTTGTTACATTTAATGGTTCTATGTACGTTACATCAGCGATTCCAGGGTCTGTCATGATAGTTGCTGGATTAGAATTCACCAATACTATCTCGTATCCAAGACTTTTTAGAGCCTTACAAGCCTGAGTACCTGAATAGTCAAATTCACATGCCTGTCCAATTATAATAGGGCCTGAGCCTATTATTATAACTTTATGAATATCATTTCTCTTTCCCATTTCTTCTCTCCATTTTGTCTTACATTTTTTGAGTTTCTCATTTCTTATCTTCACCATATTACCACATAATGATAAAAGAATAAAGTATTTTTATGCACATTTTATGTATTTTATTCATGTTACCATAAGAGAAAACAAAAAGAATTTCACATGTAAAAATGCATCATAATCTATAAGATTATAATGCACTTTAAATTGCTCTATAAACTATATAACGGAAATAGCTGATACTAGATATAATACAAAGGTAACAAAGTACACGCAAAGAAATACAATAAACCATGGATTCCCAAAAACCAGTGTTTTGCTACGAGGAACCGTAGGATGTTCCTTTATATAGGCTGACAATTGTGGTTTTCTCACAAGTAAAACGATGATACCAATAACGGTAATCACCGCAAACCCTATAAAGCTAATCCATTCTACTCGAATATTAGGGTAGTGGTTCATTAGCATATCAAGACCCATAGATAATCCATTGTTTAATATATGGAACACAATACTCCATTTTAAAGAATATTCAAGGGCTACATATCCAAGTAATAAACCTACAGATATTGCAAATAAACCTTGTGTCAGATTACCATGAAAAATTCCAAAACAAATGGCAGAGACAGTGATTGCAAACACTTTCCCATACTTTTCAAGTCGGTGAAGCAATACTCCTCTGAATAGAATTTCTTCCATAATTGGTCCAAAGATGACTACATATAGTAACATACTAATCGACATTCCGGCAGAGGAAAGAATTTCTGGCAATGCCCCCTGACTAGTTAATCCAAAGAGATTTAAGAACACCTCGCTACCATAAGCAAACAGAGTAACGAAGGTATTCGGGGTTAACAAAAGTATTATTAAAATCAGGAAGGTAGAAACCTTCATGGCTCCTCTCTTACCAATGATATCCTCTGAAAATAATTTCTTTCTACGATAAATCAATAAAATAAGGAACCCCAATGTCAGCCCAATTAGATAGAGCCATCCATTTCTTGTTATATCTTGCAGTAAAGTATTTATTTTCTCTTCCATGACAAAAGAATTACTTCGATACTTAAAAGCCAGATAGACAGTATAAATAAATGTATAAGTTAAGGTAGGTAGGAACATAGCCAACGTGTAATAAATCAACACTCTGGACAGTCTTCCTATCTCCTTTTTCTTCCTTTTATTCTCCATCAACAACTGCATTCTTTCATTCTGCAGTCTATATTCTTCCTGCATTCTTTCATTTTGCATAGGAGAATTCGTATGATAGAAATCCCACTGTATAGGTTGGCCTTGATACGATGGCTGGCCTTGATACGGTGGCTGACCTTGATACGGTGGCTGACCTTGATACTGTGGCTGGCCATTGGACATAGGATGTCCAGAGTATGGTATTTCATTTTGATGATACATTTGTTGATCCATGTTATACACTCCCTTTCCTTTTTATCACTTTTTTAAGCTTAAACAAATCCTGCATATTTACGCCACCTTCCACTGGCAAATCTCCATACAAAGCAACCTACTCTAAATACCCAATCAATAATCATAGCAATCCATACTCCAATTGCGCCCATACCAAAACCAAGACCCATAATATAGCTAAATACCACACGGAACGTACACATGGAAAATATTGATATGTACATAACAAATTTCACATCATTACATGCACGCAATGCATTAGGCAGAGTAAAAGAAGATGGCCAAAGAAGCATCGCAAAACCGTTATGAATCATAATTAGGATAAATGACAATTCACTGGTTTCCACCTGTAAGTTAAAAATCTGTAAAATCCAAGGTAATGATAGTAAAATACATGAATTCGCCACTAAAGTAATGATATAGGTTAGCTTCATTATTTTTTTCGTATAATAACGGACCTGCTTCTCATCCTGTGCTCCAACACACTGACCTATGACAGTAATCATAGCAAGACTCATAGCCTGTCCAGCAATACAGCCCATTGCATCTACACTGTTTGCTACTGCATTAGCCGCTATTTGAATGTTATCAAACCTAGCAATTATGCTTACCACAAGCACTCTACCTAATTGAAAGAGGCCATTTTCCACTCCACTAGGTACTCCAATGTGAAGGATCTTTTTTATCATTATAAAATCAGGAAACATCCGAAAATCTCGAATATGTACTTGATTACGTTTATTAAGGATCAGTTTTAGTATCACCAACGCTGCAACTCCCCTAGATATCAAGGTCGGGATGGCAGCACCTTCTACTCCCATGTTCAGTCCATAGATACAGAGGGCGTTCCCTGCAATATTAACTACATTCATTAACAAGGAAACTTTCATGGATATCTTAGAATTTCCCATAACCCGAAACAAGGCTGCTCCTGCATTATACAAAGCCATAAACGGAAATGATAGGGATGAGATATAAAAATAAAGAGAAGCATCTTTCATCACACTATTGTCGATACTCCCAAATAACATTCTTAATAAACCACGGTTTACAACCAGGCATATAGCCATAATTCCTACAGAAATGACGAAGGCTATAATAAGAAGCTGTTTTGCTGATTCGCACGCTTTATCAATCTTCCTTGCACCTATGTATTGGGCAGTCACCACTGCCCCACCTGTGGCTAATGCTGCAAAAACTGCCAACAATAAGCCATTTATCATATCAACTAGGGAAACCCCAGATATTGCCGCTTCTCCCACTGAAGATACCATGATGGTGTCAGCCATACCGACGGTAATAGACAGAACCTGTTCTATAATCAAAGGTATCATCAGTTTTCTTAATTGTTCTTTAGAAAATATCATGTTCCTTCCTTTCTCTTCTCTGTCTGTATTTGTTAATTATAAATCACTTGTATTCACAAGGCAAGCAAATCAATTTGTTACCCTTCCTCCCATAACACTTCCTGCTAAATTTCCAGTAAAGCTTCCATGAAGAAATGCTTGACTAATACAGTGACTGATTTCACTGTTCTTACTCTGCACACTTCCTACTATTCCACCCAGATATGTCTTCGGTATCTGTGTATTCTCTATAGTGGCAATCAAGGTTCCGTGAAAGCTAGAGTCTAGAATAAGAGCACTGACATTCTCTTCCCATTTTGATGAATCCCTAAGAATACCACCGATTCCTCCAGCAAATAATCCTTTTTGAGCTCCTACAAAAATAAGATTCCCTGTAACAAGACAATGATTCACTAAACTGTTATAAATCAGCCCAGCAATGCCCCCATAATACGTATCCTCTGCCTTTAACACAAAGGATTGACTATCATATTGGATCTGTAAGTTCTTTACCTCTGCCTGTCTATACCCCATAGTTTTATATGCCCCAAGCATTGCAAATAAACCTAGACAATGAAGTTCTGCTCTGTTACCTAGCTGTTCCAACTTAAGTCCTTTAATACTATGCATTCCTCCATCAAAACTGCCGAGGAAACCTCTTCTCCATTCCCGGTTCTCTAACTGACTCTCTATCGCTCCTATTGGCTTCCATAGATATCCAGATAGGTCTAAGTCATTTTTAAGTACATAATACAGATATTCTGATTCCTCCATACACTGCACAGAGAAATTAATAAATTCCTCCTCGTTTCGGATTTCAAATGGCTGTTCTTTTGTACCATTTCCAGCAGAATATGATTGTTTACTTAACACAAATAAAACTTCCCTACTCCATTCTTACTATTAATATATGGAGTAGAGAAGATAAATTGATTGCTGTAATCGGTTAATTGGTAAGTTCAAGAAAGATTTTAGTTCCTCTATGTTTGATGAATTCATAAAGCCCCAGACAAATCAGCGCTAGAATCGTGGAAACCACCCACATATATGTTTCCACTGACATCACATTAATGAATACAACGAAATACAAAATAACAGGAAGAAATACCATAGCCATGGATCCAAACATCGTTAGGATTCCACTCATACTTTGCTTTACTGCAACGGTCTCATTCACCCAGTTAAACTTAGGAAATTTCAAATTCAACACCAGACCAAAGACAGCAGAAAATATAGTAAACAAGATTGGTAATAAAAACAATAGAATAAGCCCCAATGCATCCGGCTTCATTACAAGCGCAGAAGCTGTACAAGCGAATAACACTGGTGGTATACAAACTAATAAATGCATATCTACCTTCGCCATCAGTATATCCATAGCTTTAACAGGAATAGATTGGGCTATCCACAAATTCTTGCCTTCTAGGGATATGGAAGGAGCAGATATAAAGTTCATTACGGAGATACTTGATATACCTATAGCCAATACCGGTATTAAATAGCCCTTTATCTCATCTATCTTGCCAAGTTCCTCTAATATCATTTCCTGTTTCACAAGTAAGGCAACCGCTCCAAATACGAGGAAAACAACTCCTAGAGCTGCATTCATCATATACATGGCATTGCTGGTGAAATGTTTTAATTCCTTTCTGATTAAGGCACCCTTTGGACTACTTTCCTTAAGTTGCTTCTCCCTGTAAACGATTCTGGCTGTACCACGCTTCCTGGTTGCCATTCCTATAAAACTCTTGGATAAGAGTGCATAAATCAACGCAAATGGGACCAAGGCGCATACAGCAAATAACAAAAGGCTTAAAAAGTCTTGATTGGCAATTGAGATACCTAGTTGATAGAATGGATAAAATGCTTTCTTTACTCCTTCCGCTATATCTTGGAGATTCTCAATTATAGTCTGCATATACCTACTCATCTGACTATATATATAGAAATAGGCGCCTAAAAATGCAAGGGATAACACCATAGTAATAATTGTTTTATTCTTCATTCTGCTTGTAATTAAAGCTACCAACCATCCAATGATACAGGAACAGGTCATAACTAAAAATGGAAGCAGTAAAAATCCGATTACACATATTAAAATACCTACAGCAGAAACAGAACCTACCAAACAATAGATTACTACAGCAGGAATGACAACAAACGCTTCATACAAATAATTAAGGCCAAGTAACATAATCATTCGACTTGCCAGAATATATCTAGCTGGAATTGGCATAGACAACAATAGTTCATTATCCTTGGCATCGTATATCTGAGTCTGTGTAGTAAAAACACTACCTATAAAACATAATGCAAAGGTTACTAGGCCAACAAAAGCAAAATACAGCCAAGTAAAACCTCCTTCTATCATAGGCTCACATAGGGTGTTAAATAAAGCTCCAAAGGCAAATGCAAGAGCAACAACGATGTATACCACAAGAATACCAATTCCAATTCCCTTAATTACACTACCGCCAGTAAGACTCTTTTTCTTATTGCCTCTTTTCGCTTTAAACATTGAATAAAACAAAGATTGAAAACGGGATTTAATCAATACTCTAAGCATGCTTTTCCTCCAATTCCAGGAATACATTCTCCAAAGATGTATCTCCACGTACTTCATCCATGGTTCCAGAAATTATTAATCTACCATTTTTAATAATTGCAACTTTATCACACAGCTTTTCTGCTACCTCTAATACATGAGTAGAGAAAAAGATTGCCCCACCATTGTTACAATGGTTCCTCATTATTTCTTTTAATAGATGGGATGCTATTGGGTCAAGTCCGACAAAAGGTTCATCCATTATAATCAACTTTGGCTCATGAATCAAAGCTGATATTATGGCTAATTTTTGCTTCATACCATGAGAATAAGCGCTAACTGGCTGTGCCAAATCCTTTGTCAATTCAAATTTATCTGAAAACTCTCTAATTCGGTTCTCACGTACTGTCTTCGGAACACCATAGATGTCAGCAATAAAATTCAAATACTTTATGCCAGACATAAATTCATACAAATCTGGATTATCTGGAATATAGGCAATCTTTTTCTTACAATCCAAAGGCGCATGTTTAATAGATACACCGTCAATATAGATCTCTCCTTGATCAAAGTCCAAAATACCACAGCAGTTCTTAATAGTAGTTGTCTTACCTGCTCCGTTATGTCCAATGAAACCATAGATTTCTCCTTGTCCAATATGTAAACTCAAATTATCTACAGCCTTTTTCTCACCATAGGTTTTCGTTAAATGTTCAATTCTTAACATAATAACTCTCCTTTATAATCTATTATTTGACCTCTATTTATTATAATCTTATTATAACCATTTTGGATATTACTGCAACTATTTAACTGGTTTTTCATTTGACTTTAATCTATATTATTAAACCTCTATCTTCATATAATCGACATTCCTTAAAAATAGGAATGTTTGACGAAAGCCTCAGTCTCTATTCCCTTTTAAAGGCTTCACGACTGAGACTTTCTATTTAGTTGCTAGTCAGCACCCTCTTAGGATTCGTCCCAACATTCTGTATCTATAATACCAATATTCTTAGCAATAAAGACAGGATCCTTCCCTTTCTTTTTCTGCGTCTTATAATCCTTTAATGCTTTGATTGCTTTATCCTGCAATAGAACGATAGCAATGACATTTACTAAAGCCATAAAGCCCATCAGCACATCTGCCAAATCCCAAACCAAGTCGAAGTTAGCCATAGAGCCAAGTACAATGGCAAGTAGACAGCTGATTCGGAAAACAAATAATACCTTTTTATTATTGCTGATAAATCTTATATTCGATTCTGCATAAGAATAATTACCTACTAGAGAACTAAAGGCGAAAAATACAATGGATATCATAATAAAATGAATTCCCAATTCTCCAATTTTTGACTGTACAGCCGCCTGCACGTAGGGAATGCCAGTCAGATCGTCACGAACCCCATAAACTAACAGCATCATAGCTGTGGTAGTACATATAATCAGTGTATCAATGTACACAGAAATCATTTGTACCAACCCTTGCTTCACTGGGTGACTTACTGCTGCTGCTGCGCCCGCATTAGGAGCTGAACCCATACCAGCTTCATTGGAAAATAATCCTCTCTTAATTCCATACATAACACAGGACCCGGCAAACCCACCGGAGATAGCCTTTATATCTAATGCCTGCTTAAAAATTGTTTTAAATATCTCTGGAAGTATTGTAATGTTAGATAACGTAATATATAACCCTAATAATATATAAAGGATCGCCATAATTGGTACCAGATAGGAGGTTATAATCCCTATTCTGTGAATACCTCCAAATATAACATATGCAGTAGCTGCAGCCAATACTATTCCGACTGCCAAATTAAGATATATTGCTACACTATCATCCGTTACATAATATTCAAAAGCTGATCTGACATTGTAAGATTGAAGTGCATTAAAGCCAAATGCAAAACAGGCAATTAATAAAATGGCAAACACTATTCCAAGCCATCTCCTCTTCAGTCCCGTTTGTATATAATAAGCCGGCCCTCCTCGAAATTCTGAACCATCCTTTACTTTGTAGATCTGCGCAAGTGTGCTTTCAATAAATGCTGACGCGCTTCCGATAATTGCTAATAACCACATCCAAAAGATTGCGCCAGGGCCACCTGCCGCTAAAGCCGTCGCTACTCCAGCTATGTTTCCGGTACCTACCCGAGATGCAGTTGAAATCATAAGAGCCTGAAGGGAGGATACTCCAGTCTTATCCTCTCTCTTATCCTTCAATGTACGAACTGCGTCACCAATCATGGAAATCTGTACAAATCCTGTTCTTATGGTAAAGAAAGTGCCTACGGCTACTAATAGCAATATTAATATATATTCATATAGAAAATTATTAAGATTACTTAATAGTTGATTAAAAAAAGTCATTTGCAAGTTTCCTCCTATTGTGTATTTACATTTTCTCTAACATCTATTTAGTATGAACATTTATGAGTTTTATATTAATTTAATATATTACCTTCATACGGCTTTCCGAAATTCTTCTTTCTCTAGCTTTACATCATGCAACTGATCTCTAACGTTTATATTGTTAATTTGTTTGGTCTATCACCATAGGTGTCTCGTTCCTCCTCCTACCAAATAAAAAGGAGCTTTTGCTCCATAGGTTATTAACCCGTATGCAAAAGCGCCCTCTTCATTCTTCTATTAATCTAAATCAAATAAATTACGTCTAAGTAAATGCGCCTTGGTCAATCCGAAACGCGTGTTATCTTTTTCATCTATGTAATAACATTGGAAGATGATATTCTTCTTATCCTGATTTTTCAAATAGCTTTGTGACCATTTCAAATGATATACAACCCCATCTATCAATTTTGCATATCCAGAAGAATCTAACACAACCTTGTTACCACCTTCATAGTATATATCCATTCTCTCATTATCCGCAGTCATGGCCTTAACATATACTATTGCTGATGCAGAAGAGTTACTCCTTGCTATAAAAGAAATATCCTCATACCGTGCTTCATTGAACGTAGTCTCGGCATAATCAACAGAGATATACATTGAATAGTCATTCGGTGCTGTTGAATAAACACCAGGGTTTACCACTTCTACACTAGGTGTATCCACACCATTCCCGAAAGCTAAAATCAAGGTATTGATAAATAGTTTAACCTCCGTACTATTGTTTGTGATGTCCTTATGTCCGACTCCTGAATAGGTCACATTATCCTTACTATAGATATAATAATTATTGGAACCATCATAGGCAGAACAGGAAAATTGTCCGTTGTCACTAGTATTTGGAGCTAACGTATACCAGACTTTCACATTCTCCCTTTCAAGATCCAATTGATAATACTGGCTATGAGTAGACTCTATTGTCGGAATCTCATCTATCTTATATGGATATTCCGTAATCTGGCCCTCATTAAGCTTATCTGCTTTTGTTGTCAGGGTGACACTATTAGTCTTAGGCAATTCAGAAAATAGTGCTTTCTGATTAACACTCCAATCAGCTAATTGTGAAATAGCTTGGTAGGTATAACCATGTATCTCCTTGTACTCTCCTCCACTAATGTTTGTCGCCTTATCCTTCGCCTTATCAGTACCCGTTCTCACACCAAAGCGATCCATTCCCAAATATCCTCTAAAATAGCGATTGAAGTTATATCCTCTATTCGATGAGTTGTTCGCTGACAAATCATCTTGTTCCAAATTAAAGAAGGACGTAACATCATGAGTAAAGACCACACTCTTACCAGAATCAATAAAAAACTTAATATTATCAAGTGCACCATACTGATTGGAAATATTGCTATAAAAATCACCATTGGAATTGGCAAATCCAAGAATCAACATATTATAACCACTAAGTTGGTCTGACGTCATCTTCATCTCTTCCGTAGTATCTACAAATTTATTTGTTGCATTATACCTCATTTCAAATGTAGCAATATCTTCGGTAGTAAATTCGAAAGTGTAATCATTTAGATTAGATGTATATTGGTCGAATATACCTTTTTCTTCAATATTCTTCTGCAAATTCATATTAGTGTCTAAATCATCAGTAATCTGAAGAACCTTGATGACTCTCTTCTTCGTGTTATCTCTCTTAATTGCAAAAACCCCTTGTTGGGAATCTCGAATAACGGAATTGCTATCCTTTGTCACAACTAATCTCCAAGGAATCACTCCCTCATATTTTTTATCTAGAGTTCCCTCCATGGAATATGAAGTTTTATCCGCTTTTAAAGAAGTTTTTTTGAAAATTTCTTCGTCGGAAGTGTAACTTCCATCATGATTGATGTCAATATACAATCTGGCTGTATAAGTGACACCCGAGGTATACTCACTATCTTCCAGAGAAAAATGATACGATATATAATTACTTAAAACATATGCGCTGTCACTAATCTTGCCGTCCGTTGAATTACCTACGTATGTCTTTGGGTAATCCCCTTCTTTCATATGTAATATCAATCCAGACTTTTTAAAATGATTGAGCAATACTCCTCCAGTAGAAGCATTTCCCTGATTTAATAATACATATCCAGATGTAGTATTATTATCCTTTATAAATTTACTAATATTACTGTATTGGTCAATGTATTGAGGGTTGACCTTATATAAATCTTCATTCGCCACGATTGGTAAACCTGCTTTTAGATATCCCTCTAATGCAGCTTTCTTTAGGTTAGTAATATCATTCCCAGGGCCTCTTGTGACATTATTCATATCGGTTGGCCATTGAACAGTATATGGATTGCTATTACGAGATATGATCTTATCACCCACATGAAGATATATCTTTCCCTTTAACTCCGTGTTATTGTAAACAGTATTACCACTAGATATATTAAGCCTTCCATCATACAAGCCCATATATATCATATCATAGGTACTGTTTATATCTTCTAACCTGCTATTAAACTCTGCTGTGGACTGATGCACAATGTTTATCTTTCCTGCGTATTTCGGAATTATTCTGGTTCGCAAATCTAGCTCTTTCAAATAAGACTTGCTGTATGGTAGTGTGTAAGATACCGTACAAGGTTCCAAATCTAGAATATTAATACTTGGTTTCGTCTTTCCACTTTTTTCGAGGCCCATAATGAACCGGACTGCCATTGCAGGAGAGGTGGTAGAAGGCGTCTTGCCAGTCTCTTCGTATATGTAGTCAAATAGTTCCTTTGTCAATTCTTTAGGTGCATTACCACCTAATTGGCTAGGATCAATCTTACTCTCATTTGCTAGGTCATCAAGCATATTCATATTACCTGGAAACTTAAATACCGAACTGTTTACTGTTGCATTACTATATCCAAATTGTGTCTTTGTTTCATAGTTTATAAAACATTCTCCAATTCTCCAATCGTCATATGTAGAGGCTGAGCCATCTAACTTAGGTGGCATAAAAGTATTCATCCCCCAATAACTTCTGGCATCACCTTGTTGAATAGTAAACACACCTGTATTACGGCCCTCTACAGTCTCTTCTGTAACAGATGCCTTTCTACTTTCATCTGGATAGTCATATAAAAACAAATTATAAAATGCCTGAGGATTCATGGTGTCTAGCATGAGACAAAGCTTAAAGACATTGTTATTACAGCCTTCTGTAACAGTAATCGTATTGGAGGTAGCTTTACCATCCAAACCAATCTGTTTTGAAGAGATACTCTTTTTAACTATGTTTTCTTCTACACCAAAATTTTGAATTTGCACGAACACATTTTGGTCAATTACAGCACCTGATGCATCCTCATCTAGTACAATCTTATTAAACAACTTCATTACAGTTTTCCATTTTAGGTCATTGCTATTGGAAAAATTGGCAAAATCGCCACGATCTTTAATACCTGAAGCTGGTTTATAAGGAATCTTACTGTATTTACTCATATTGACATTGGAGAGAGGAGGAGAATAAGACTTATTTGTTATATACACCAAATCTGCCCGTTCTGCCCACTGGCTATTATCATTTAACTCGCTTGGTGTTATGGTTTTTACCACTACATGATAATCAGCTATCTCAGAATCAGGTATCTGTACTACATTCTTTAAAAATGAATTATAATGCTCATATCGTATATTCTTATAATCACTTTGATTCAGGTTTGCTATACCATTTCTGCATACATTAGGTAAATAGTTCCATACATTATTATCACCATTTTTCAAATCCTGCAACATCTTATCGACGTCTACCGGCTCACAACCCTTTATAAGATATCCAATTGAGGCAAACTTCATATCTGGCACTAATTCAAGTAATACTAGCGGATTATCGGCCGTACCCTTCTCCCCATTTTCAGGTGGCACCAAATTATTAATTGCATAACCATGCGTAATAGCATAACCCCCACTATCTTCTGCTTTACTTCCAATTGTCACAAAGCAGATTGTAGCGAAGGTAATCAAGCATATGCTGCTAAGAGCTATAAAATATTTTTTACAAGTAACCCATTGTATTTTCTTCACAAAACCCCACTCCCTTTCACAATAATTTTATATATGAAATTTACTTAATTTCTCATTTTTAGATAGTTGTATCAAGTATAATCCATATTATGGTTATTGTCAATTTGTCGATGTCCCACTTTATCACTCTATCATTTTCTATATAGGAAAGTTGGTGGAACTTCCCTATACATCTAAAAAGGGGCTTTGACAGCAATCTCTGTTAAGCCCCAATATGCCTCTATTTACTTTTCTTTCCTTTCACGGAATTGCTTGCAACCGTCTTAGATTGCTTACCATTCTTGGATGAAGTGGAAGCACTAGAGGATGCTTTCGTAGAAGATTGCTTTTTAGTAGCCATACAATTACCCCCTTTCCATATTTATGGAACTGTAATAATTATACCTATGGGAAAGTAGGGCTGTCAATTATTTCCATTCCTCCTTTGTCCACACTAAATATACTATGTGGCTTTATTTCGACATTACCAAGTAAAAGCATTCGCTTTTGCTTCTATGGAAAAGTAAAGGGAGCGTATCTACTCAAAGGAAGATACGCTGGTTATTGTACCTATATGTTTTCTATCTGCCAGTCGATTGGTTCTACTCCATTGGCGATTAAAAATTCATTGGCCTTACTAAAATGTTGGCATCCAAAGAATCCACGGTAGGCAGATAATGGGCTAGGATGAGGTGCTGTTAATATTAAATGTTTCGGGTTATTAAGCATCGGGATCTTACTCTGGGCCGGTTTTCCCCAAAGCATAAACACAATGGGCCTGTCCATATTATTGACTGCTTGAATAATAGCATCCGTAAATTGCTCCCATCCATGTCCCCTGTGAGAGTTGGCCTGATGAGCCCGAACTGTCAATACTGTGTTTAACAATAGAACACCCTGATCTGCCCACTTTCTCAGATATCCATTATTAGGAAGGTAACACCCCATATCCTCCTGTAATTCCTTATAGATATTTTGTAAAGAGGGTGGAATCTCCCTTTGAGTTGGTAATACAGAAAAACTTAAGCCATGAGCCTGATTTTCCCCATGGTATGGGTCTTGCCCCAGTATTAACACCTTCACCTCCCTAAGGGGAGTAAAGTGCATGGCATTAAATATATCATCTGCTGGAGGATAGATAACTGCCTTACTATATTCTGATTTTACAAAACAAAATAAATCCTTATAGTACGGTTTTTTTACTTCCTCATGTACGATTTCTGACCAATCATTGGTTATTTTTGACATAAAATCACCTTTTTCTTAATTTCATCACTAGTATATCATACTCTTTACTCAATATCTATATCTTGTACTATGGATTGTTCATAGTCCCCTATGTTTCCATAGTCGTATAGTTTATTACGATCTGGATTAGAGGAGATAAATTGAATATAGACAGGGGTATTGTCAAGTTCAGGGTAAGTAGTAAACAGAACATCATCTGCATAACGGATTGCTTGCAGTGCTACAGGCATCTCTCTTTTAAAGATCGCCTCTCTTACAGGAGGATTACCCGGAATGCCCATTCCATCTACAACTACCTCACCATATAAAATGGGCATACGATCAACTATAATGTATTGCAGTCTCACTTCATCCCTTAATTTATCGATCTTATCCTCAGCAAAGCCAGTTCCTATTGTAACAAATAAATCTCCTGTTTTATCAGAATGAGTCATGGTATATTTACGTCCACTGATTGGAAATGTATTGGTTGCTCCATTTCGTAGTTCTGTAAATACCTTTTTTGTATCAATCTTCTTCATGGCAACTTCCTTTTATACATATATAAACTAATATATGCAAAAAGAAAAGGCTGTTGCCTCAGCAACAACCTTCCTTATCATTTTTTATAATACTTTGTTTAAGAAATCGATGGTTCTAGGCTCTCTTGGATGATTGATTACCTGATCTGGAGTTCCTTCCTCCACAATATAACCTCCATCCATAAAGATGACACGACTGGCAACCTCTCTTGCAAAGCCCATTTCATGAGTAACAATGACCATAGTCATACCTGCCACAGCAAGATTCTTCATAACTGCTAATACCTCTCCTACCATTTCAGGATCTAAGGCTGAGGTTGGTTCATCAAAGAGCATGATATCCGGATTCATGGCAAGAGAACGGGCGATGGCAGCTCTCTGCTTTTGTCCACCGGAAAGCTGTGGTGGATAAACATTGGCTTTGTCTGCAAGACCAACTCTCTCTAACAGCGACATTGCCTTCTTATTTGCCTCATCTTTCGTCATAATCTTCAAATCCACTGGTGCCAGTGTAATATTATCTAGTACAGTCATATGAGGGAACAGATTAAAGTGTTGGAATACCATACCGATATTCTCTCTTACTTTATTTATATTAGTCTTTCTATCCGTTATATCGACACCATCTACTATTACATTGCCACTAGTTATATTCTCTAAACGATTTAAGCACCGAAGAAACGTGGATTTTCCAGAACCGGAAGGCCCAATGACACACACTACCTCACCTTCCATAACGGTTACATTAATATCCTTTAAAACTTCCAATTTACCGAAATTCTTCTTCAGGTTAGTCACTTCAATCTTTACATTATTGGTATCCACGGCGCATTCTCCTTTCTAGTAATTTAGCAAGTCTTGATAGAGAAATGATTACGATCATATAAATGATACCAATAATTGCCCAGGCACCCAATGCATCATAGGTGTTCTGTACAATGTTGTTTCCAGCAGATGTCAGTTCCTTAATTCCTATCACAGAAAGAATAGAAGTATCCTTCAAAGAAATAATAAACTGATTTACAAAGGAAGGAATCATAACACGAATAGCCTGTGGAATTACAATTCTTCTCATAGACTTTCCATAGCTTAAACCTAAGCTTCTGGCTGCCTCCATCTGTCCTTTGTCGATAGACTGGATACCACCTCGGAAAATCTCTGCCATATAAGCACCTGCATTTAAAGACAGGGCAATAATACCAGCAGTGACTGCATCAAATTTAAAATGAGGCATTCCTAGGAATTTTATATTCTGAATCGCCATAGGTATACCAAAGTAAATAAAAAATGCCAGAACAATCAAAGGAACACCACGGACACCGTCCACATAAATTGTCCCAAGTATGTTTAAGATTTTACTTTTGCTGATATTAAGTAACCCAAATATTAAGCCTATCAATAATGCAAATAACATTGCAATAATGGTTATTATTAAAGTCGTACCCAAATACTCAGCCAGCATACCGGAGTAATTATTTAGGATTTTTAGCATCTCCTTTTCCCCCTAGCACACTACTTTGTATATTTATCTACGATTTCCTGGAATTTACCATTCTTCTTAATATTCTCAAGACCTTTATCAAACATTTTTAATAATTCTGCATTCTTACCCTTAGCAACTGCAAAACCATAAGAAGAACCGGCTGCTGTCAAACCTTCAGGAATCTTCATCTTAGCACCTTGCTTGATACTGTAAGCCATAACAGGAAAATCCTCAAAACATGCTACAGTATTACCAAGAATTACATCCTGATACATGGTTGGAGAATCCTTAAATTCAACTACAGTAAAGCCATACTCCTCAGCTTTAGATTTAGCATAGTCAGCACCGTTGGTACCAGTTTTAATAGCAACCTTTTTGTCTTTTAATTCCTCAAGAGAAGAGATAGAAAAGCCTTCCGCTACTGCCATAGTAACATCTGCATCATAGTATGCAGCAGAGAAATCAAAGGTTTCTTTTCTCTTATCAGTGATGGACATACCTGCGATCACTCCATCGGCTGCACCAGTCTGAACAGCTGCTAAAGCAGCATCAAATCCAAGGGCATCTAATTTGTATGTAAAGCCTTGATCTTCTGCTATTGCAGCAAGAATCTCAACATCTATTCCAACGAATTCATTCTTATCATTGGTAAATTCAAATGGAGCAAATGCAGTATCTGTAGCAATTACATATTGCTTCTTACCTTCACCATTGGCTTCCTCATTATCCTCTTTTTTGCTCCCACATGCTGTAAACATTGTCATGGTTAATGCTAAACATAATACTAATGTAATTACTTTTCCTATTCTTTTCTTCATAAATTTAATCCTTTCTTTTGTTATTATTTTGAACACTCTACTTCTTAGTACTTAACCTACCTGAATCATGGAATAAATATGACGTTATATAAAAGAATGTGCATTATGATTTGATTACTAAGTCTTTAATTAATTGCACACAAGTATCAATGCCTAGCCGAGAGGAGCATAAGGATATATCATAGTTATCCGCCATACCAAATTCCCGATGTACATGGTAAGAATAATATTTTCTTCTTGCTTGATCTACCAGCTTTGCCTGTTCTTCCACCTTTGCCAGGCTGTCTTTCGGCATCTTATTACTCATTCGACGAACACGCCAATCAAATTCTGCATGGATAAAGACAGTAAGGCAGCCATCGTATTCTCGTAAGATACTGTCAGCATTACGTCCTACAATAACACAGTTCCCCTTCTCGCCGATTTCCCGAATCACCTTAGTCTGTGCCTGAAATATCGTCTCACTTAATGGACGATTATAAAAATCAAACAGACTTTGGGCAAAACCAAAATTCTTTGGTATCTTCTCATCCCATTCAATCAGGCTATTTACATCCAGATTAGAATTTCTTGCTGTCATCAAGATAATTTCTTTATCATAATACTGCAGGTTCAACTCTTTGGCCAGTTTCTTACCAATTTCTCCACCAGCCGCGCCAAATTCGCGACTAATTGTAATAATGGTCTTCATGGGTTCACCTCCTTTTTTATTATAAACAAAGAATTTCACCATGTCAATTTTTCATTTAATATAATACCCTTTGAGAATTTTTGTGGTAATATAGTACTTTAATCAATTGTTAGATAATAAGAATACCGTAGTAACTATACAGGCAAACCCTAATAAATCCATTGCATGAAAATGGGTTCCTAGAAATAACGCACTAAAACAGGTTGCTGATATCGGTTCTACACTGGCTATCATACTCGCCTTTACTGCCCCTAGCATCCTTACTCCCTGTAGGTATAAAGTAAAGGCAACCACTGTACCAATGATCACAATTGCTGCTAAAGCAATTAGGGCAGACTTTGATAGAGTAACAGGAATACTCCAGGCCCTAACTCCTACAAATAGCACAACTCCACCTACTAGCATGCCTAGCCCAGTAACTACCGTACTATTCCATTTTTTAATAATTGCTCCTGGAAGAAGTGTATATAAAAACACTCCCACTGCAGATAGAATTCCCCAGAATAATCCCTCTTTTGAAATGATCAATGTATGTATATTACCACCAGTTGCAATGAAAAAGGTTCCGGTAAGAGCTAACATAATTGCGATGACTTCTTTCCGCTTTGGTAATCTAAGAGACGTTATACAGACATAAATAAGAATAAAAATTGGTCCTAAGTATTGAAGAACGGTGGCTGTCCCAGCATTGGTATATTTGATGGCATTGATATAAGTGTACTGACAAACAGTAAGACCTGTGATGGCAAATAATAAGAGCTGAATAAGACTCCCTCTATTTTTCATCAGCCCTGCTACGGCAGTTCTTTGTTTTAACAAGCAATAACTGGTCAAAATGATTCCTGCCGATAACATTCTAACAGAAGTCAACCATTTGGCATTCAGCTGACAATTGGACAAGAGATACTGACCACAAACGCCAGAAAACCCCCAGCAGGTCCCCGCAATTAAGGTATAGATAACTCCCTTTGAAGACGTAGTTCTTTTTGCTTTATTCAACATTATTAGTCATCCTTCCACATGTATCTTTCTTCTCTTGCATATTCTATCACAAGCATTGTAATAAAAAAAGTGTCTTTGCCACAGAGGAATCCTTTACTCCTCTATTTACATGACAAAGACACTTTTTTCTTCTATAAACGTCCAATCACTACAATTCTCTTTTTATATGTATTATAACTTTCGATGCATACACCGCCTTTTTCATCTTTAGCATGAAGGATTCTTCCATTTCCTATATAGATAGCCACATGACTAATATTCTTGTAACGGCCATTATTGGTGCTTCCCTTCAAATAGATTACATCACCTGGTAATAACTTAGACTGACTAATTCCTTCGTAAGCCAGAACCTTTTTCTCCTTTACCAGGCGATTCGCCTGATATGCCGCTGTAGGTGCATAGCTCTTATTGCCAAATAGGTAACCTGACGGAGAATAACTTCTCCATACCAGTGAACTACAATCATAATACCCCTTCTTCATACGATAAGTCTGGCTGTATTTGCTACCTAACGCTTTATAGGCACGATTCAATGAATCCGTAATACCACTCTTACTTACAGCTACATAGCAGGAATACACTCTGCCATCTACTGTAATAGTAATTACAGCACTGCCCCGTTTAATAGCTTTGACATACCCTTTTGAAGTTACTGTAACAATTGACTTATTGCTAGAAGTAAAGGTGACCGGTGACTTCTTCCAATGCCCCGTCACCGTTAGACTGGCTGCCTTATCAGTAGTCAGAAACAAATTAGAGTAATTTATCTTCGGTGCTGACACTACAACTCGGCAACTTATGTATCTTCTGTCCACTTCTACCGTGATATAAGCTGTACCGGCTTTCTTTCCGACAACAGATGTTCCATTCGCTCCATCTGTGACGATAGCGTCATTACTGGAAATAAAAAAATGATTTTTTGTGGAACTTCCATTGATAGGAAGAACTGTTTTCTCGTTACTTCTAATATAATAGGTATCTTGGCTAAATTGGGGATCTGTCACAGTAACCTGACAGCTATATTGATACTGAACCTGTCCTACTTTCAACACACAGGTTACTACTGTTGTTCCCTCTGTAAGAGCTTCAATGGTTCCATCTTTTGCATTCACCTTAGCAATCGCTGGTTTAGAAGAAATCCATTTCAGAGAGTAGGTCCCTGTCTTTAAGGTATTGTTATATAGATAAAGTTGATTGCTGGTACCAATCGCCTGATTCATAGTTGATTCCAGTTTTATCCCATTGCAAACCATTTCAATAGACGTTTGCGCGGCTACTCCCTCAGTAGCCGCCCACACAACTGTACCATTTCCTGTTTTTCCAAATAGAGTGAAGGCCATTGTTAATAGTAGTAGTAGAATAATTGTAAGTCCATTTTTTTTCATATTCAATATCCTTCTTTCCTGTCTCATAAAAACCGTCTACTATTAATATCGATAAACAGTGCATTATATTTATACTATTCTGTAATTATATATGTATTTTATGGTAATAATGTGGTAAATCCTAAATTTTTGCATATAAAAGGGACTTTTCTACGAGGGTGTCTCTTTCTATTGAAAAAGAGTTTTGCCTCTGTAGAGTCCTGTAGTTTCCAGGTCTATAGAGGCAACTAAACTTCTAGTGTCCAGATTTATAATCATCTCTTGCCCAATTTGGGGCATTGATACATCCGGCTTTGTTATGACCAGCCTTTGCCTTTCCTTGAATCTCCGGTACTGGCCCTTCTTCATTTTTCACCTTGTGCACTCCTGGATGCTCATAGGTCCCATGTGGTTGTGAGGGATCGGGCCTTCTCATACCTGCTTTTGCCATTGTTATCACTCCTTCAACATTTTTCTTAGTATATGTCAAATAAGCAATTCCCTATTCTCTAAAATTTCTCTCAAACATACTATGATCGTCTCTCAATTCTTCGTAATTAGCAATACCGCATTTATTCAACAATTCACTCGTAATTGTAGCATAAAATGGTATCTTAATCGGAGAAGAATACGCCACCTTATTGGCTGCCTCCGTTCCCTCTTCTACTGGGGTAATTCGCTTCGGTCCACCTACGCAACCTCCCTTACAAGCCATTCCTTCAATGAAGGTCGCTTTCACCTTCCCTTCTTGAAGGTCATTTAACATCTGCTTACAATCAAGGATGCCATCTACATTGACGGAAGAAAAAAGCTGACGCTTCTTTGGAAAAAGTTGATCCACAATATCCCAAACCGCCTCTGATACCCCACCCGCTCTAGCGTATAGTCTACCTCCAGTAGCTGCATAATCCACCGTTGGCACACCTTCTTGCTTTCCCGGTTCTACCTTTAAGGCATCAAAAATTACCTCTACCTCAGCAAAGGTTAATACATAATCCACATCACCTATCAGATCCCTTTCCTTGGCTTCGGATTTTTTGGCAATACAAGGACCGATGAAGACGGTCTTCGTGTCGGGATCTATCTTTTTAATAATACGGGCCATGGCTACCATTGGGGATACTGACGGCGAAACCTCAGGAATGAGATCGTAATAAACTCTTTTTAAGGAGGCCACCCACACCGGACAACAGCAGGAGGTAATCATAAAATCTCCATCCTCATTGACCAAATGGTTAAACTCCAAAGCTTCCTTAAGGCTTAGCACATCAGCAGCCATGGCTACTTCAACCATGTCAGTAAAGCCTATTTTAATAAATGCCTCTCTCAACTGATCTAAGGTGACATCTTTTCCAAACTGCCCGGCAATGGCCGGAGCCACCATGGCAATGACCTTCTGCTTCTTTGAAAGTAACTCCGCCAAGGGAAGAAATTGTGGTACATCCATGTAATGGTGCATCTCACAAGCCTCAACACAGCGTCCACAGGACATGCATAGTTCGTAATCAATGTATTTATCCTGAGAGATTACATCTCTTTTAATAGCATTAAAGGGACAAACATTCTGGCATTTGCTATGGCCATTTTCTTCTTCACAGTCCTTATTGCAAGAAGTGACCTTATATACAATATTCTCCCGGACACGGTTCTTTGTAATAGCTTCTAATAGATTCTGAATAAATTCATGATCGTCTTTGGCTGTTACATTGTCTACCCCTGCAAGGGCGGAGAATACTTCCTTGGCTTCCTCCTTATCCTTAAACTCCTTCTGAAGCTTAGCGAAGGTTTCTTCAAAATTCTTATTATAATAGGCTTCAATTAGTTTCTTATACATCTGTTTATATAAATCACTCATGGGAAATCTCCTTTGTTCTTATATCTACTGATGTATTTTATACAGTCTTGTGGGATTTATACAGTTCAAGTGGGATCTCATTTATAGTTTAACTTTTGTTTAACTTATTTCCTCTATTTGTTTATCTATGTTGATTATACTTGCTTTAATGAATAGGAAAGGAAAGAAGTCATTATGAAACTTGAAGTAAGGGATTTAGCAAAAAGCTTTGGGAAAAAGCAAGTGATTCAAAAGGTATCATTTACAATTGAAAATGGAGTCTATGGATTATTGGGACCAAATGGTGCAGGTAAAACAACTCTTATACGTATGTTGGCGGGGGTCATGACACCCAATGCTGGTGAGATTCGAATCAACAATAAACCCAAAAAAAGCTGTGAAAAGCTTTATTATTCTAAAATTGGTTATCTGCCTCAGGATGTAGATTTTTATAGCGGATTTACGGGGCTGGAGTATTTACGCTATATTGCAGTATTAAAAAAAATACCTCCAACAGAAGTAGAGGACAAAATAGCATACCTTGTGGATCAAGTAAATCTATCCGATGATATCACACGAAAATGTGTAAAGTACTCTGGTGGTATGAAAAAACGTCTTGGTATTGCACAAACACTACTGAACGGCCCAGAGCTTCTAATCCTAGATGAGCCTACGGCTGGGCTCGATCCGTACGAAAGAATTAAATTCCGTAATATTATCTCATCTTTTTCCAAAGATCGAACCGTAATATTATCGACCCATATCGTATCGGATATTGCCTCCATATCTAAGGCAATTCTCATGGTTAAGGACCACACAGTCAGTCCCATGGCCTCTGCTAGCGAGCTTACCAATCGGATTGCCAAGTGTGTCTGGGAAGTGATACTACCAACCAAAGACTTGATTCCATTTCAGAACTCACACATTATCAGTAATATTAAGACTGTGGATGATATGGCTTATCTGCGTGTGATTGATCGAAATAAGCCATCCATAGACGCAATCCCCCTTGAACCAGATCTAGAAGATTCTTATTTATATGAATTCAACTTAATGAACTAAAATTGGAGGTTACCCATGAAACTATTGCAATATGAACTTAAAAAATTATTATATAATAAACGTTCCTTCTTCTTTATTCTTTCTTTAGCTTTATTTTATATAGGAATTGGTATGGGACACGGTCTTTTTACTTTCAAAGAAGATGCCTCCTTCACCGAATATAGTCAATTAGCGAAAGAGGTTGCTGGCCCAAAACAAGATAAATTCGCAAAAGATGCAACTACCAAAATGAATGAATTATTTAGTGTTCTAGGCAGTTCCCATCAGGTAATGAAAACAAGTTCTAAAGATAGCCTCACCAAATTATATTTTAATTATTATCAATACCTGGCTCGTGTAGATGCTTACTATAATGGAGCAGAAACCGATGACACGGATGAATATACGGGTATTCTTCCATTAAAGAAAAAAGTCGAAGAGCTAGCTTCAGAAGGTAAAACGGATACCTACCAATATAAGAAATTAAAAAAGCAGTTGGATACGCAGACAGAGCTTGGAGCACCAGAATTCGATAATGTGGTACTGTGGGAAAATCTTTATGAAGGCTGGAATGGTATCCTTATTCTGATACTTTTATTCTTTCCACTTGCGTTCTTGATTTCCCCTGTGTTTACAAAAGAAGTCTCTACCGGTATGGATAATATCATTCTGTCCTCTGCCAATGGTCGCACTTCTATCGTTCTTGCAAAGTTAGGGGCTGTGTCAGTCACTAGTATGCTCTTATCCATAATTTACTTTGCCTCCACCTTTCTTGGTAATTTTCTGCCTTTTATGAGTATAGAAGGTTCATCTAGTCATGTTAGAAGCCTCAGCTTTATGGCTGGCTCTTCACTTGATATGAGTATCTTCTCCTTTGCTCTCCTTACTGTACTATGGGTAACAATGGCAGCACTTGTATTCGGTATTATCATCACTTTACTATCCAGCCTGCTTAAAAACCATGCTGCTGTCTTTGGTATAGGAATCATTGTCCTCTTGTTCGGTATGATATTAGAATCACTTGGCACCGAGATTGTACAACAAATTCAATTGTTCATTGACTATTGCTTTAAAAACACAATCAGTATCTCTACCATCTTTGGCTCTTTCACTTATTATAATATATTTGGTTTCGCCATTCCTTATTGGCTCTGTAGCATCATTGTCTTCCTAGCACTTTCTGTTTCAGGCTTTGTGGCACTGTTATATCAGCAAAAACGTCGTACAATTGCATAGTACTATTACCATAATATGTGATATACTTAACATATTAGTAAATTACCTATGCCTATGGAGGTTGTAATAATGTCCTTTCGTAATAAGCTATTTTATACCAATTTAAAGGTTGCCATTCTACCGATTGTATTTTTTGTGGTGATTATCATTGGGCTCTTTAGTGTATATCGACATTATTATCATACTGATTTCTCTAATAGTAGGCTTACCGATGAAACTACTCTTCAACTGATGGAACAGCTGAAGGAAACTAATCCAGCACTCTTTATACAGCCTGATTTTGATTATAAGAACTATGAAGATTCCTTCCTAAAATATGGTTTTACCATTACAGTTCTGAAGGATTCTACTGTCCTCTATGAAGGAAGTGGTGTAAAAGACACCTCTTCCTTTGAAGAATTTATTCGCAATATACCAGCAAAGCTTAACAATACACCAATCCTGATTGAGAATAATCACCGTTTACTCTTTCTTATGAGAAAAGACACCCTAGATGGTTCCTATCTTGTACTGGCTATTTCAAAACATAGCCGTATGATGGAAAAACTTATGGACAATAACCTCTTTTATCTCATTTTACTATCATTACTTGTAGCTTTGGCAATCCTAATCTGCTGGATCTGTAGCAGATACTCAAGGCATCTGACCAAACAATTGATGTTGCCAATCCTTAAACTAGGCGAAGGTGCTAATCGTATCCAACAAGGGAATCTGGACTTACCATTGGAGTATGATGCAATGGATGAATTTCAGCCTGTCTTTGACTCCTTCAATAATATGCAAACTCGCTTAAAAGAAAGCATTCTTCTTGCTCTTGATCATGAAAAAAAGCAACAGAAAATGGTTGCTGAAATCAGCCATGATCTAAAGACGCCACTGACTGCCATTAAGGGATACGTTAAAGGATTGGAGGATGGTATAGCCAATACCCCACAAAAGCAGGAACATTATTTAAGAAAGATTCGTACCAAAACAGATGATATGACTCACCTAATTGATGAGAGCCTAATGTTCTCCAAACTAGAGCGCGGCAAAATAGTCTTTCATACAGCTTCTGTTCTCATTGATTCCTATCTACTGGATGTCTTAGCTGCATTACAGGAGGATTATCAGGAGCAGGCATTAGATCTTACCATATGCCCCAATACACCTAATGTTTCTGTCTTAATTGACTCTCTTCAGTTCAATCGTGTATTAGAAAATATTATTGAAAACAGCTTAAAATATTCGAATCAAGCCACCACAAAAGTAACTGTGACTACTAGACAGGAACAGGACCATGTAGTGATTGTAATTAAAGATCAGGGCCCTGGCGTTGATGAGGATAAGCTTTTACACATCTTTGAGACCTTCTATCGAGCTGATGATTCTCGTAATAATCCTACCAGTGGCTCGGGCCTAGGCCTGGCCATCAGTAGCCATATTATTAAGCAGTTATCTGGAACCATATCTGCATATAATGCGGAAGGTTTAGCTATTCAGATTACTTTACCAATTGTAAAGGGAGATAAGAATGGAAAGAATATTAATTATTGAAGACGACGATGACATATCCGAAATTGAAAATGACTACCTGGTGATCAACAATTATGAAACAGTAATTGCATCCACCGGCAATCTGGGCTTACGCCTATTAGAGGAACAGACATTTGACCTAATTCTTTTAGATATCATGCTCCCAGGCATGAATGGTTTTCAAGTATTAAAGGAAATCCGTTCTAAATATGATATTCCAATTCTGATGGTAACTGCCAAAAATGATACTCTTGATAAAATCAAAGGACTAGGCTTTGGAGCAGATGACTATCTGACCAAGCCCTTTGACCCAGCAGAACTGGTTGCCAGAGTAAAGGCCCATCTGTCCCGTTATCAACGTTTGATACAGGCAACACGTCAAAATACAATGGATATCCTTCAGATTGACCATCTTGTCATACATAAAAAAGCCTGGAAAATCTATGTGGGCAAAACTGAGGTAAAAATGCCCAATCGTGAATTCGAGCTGCTTATCTACCTAGCTGAACATCCTAATATAGTCTTCTCCAAGGAACATCTTTTTGAAAGGATCTGGGGATTTGATTACGTGGGCGACAGTGCAACCGTTGCTGTTCATATCAATCGTATTCGTGAAAAGATTGAACCGAATCCTTCAGAACCCAAATATATCGAGACAGTCTGGGGTGCTGGCTATCGTTTTAATATTGTCTAGAGTGTTCCATTCTCTAATTGTTCCATTAAAGCATCTAAACCCTCCATAATATCCTCATAGGTGTCGGTAAAATTACCGGTATACCAAGGGTCCGCAATATCACGAGGATGTTCCGTAATATCTAGGAGGCGAAATACTTTATGATTATCAACATGACCAAGGATTCTTCGCATATTACGAAGGTTATTTAAGTCCATGGCGATGAGGTAATCGTAATACTGATAGTCATTTTTCGTCATCTGTCTGGCTCTCTTGGCAGAAGAGTTGATACCAAGGGAATTTAGGATGCGTCTGGTTCCAGGGTGTACTGGATTGCCGATTTCTTCTGTGCTGGTAGCGGCAGATGCGACTTCATATTGGTTGCGGTAATTGCCTGTTAAAAGGCGGTGTTTTAATAGAAATTCTGCCATAGGCGAACGGCAGATGTTGCCGTGGCAGACGAATAGGATTTTTTTCATAGTGGGAATCTCCTTGTATAAGTTGGTATAAGGTTGATTTTAGTGGGTTTGCAGGGCGTTGGTTAAATCTTGGTTTTTCTTAATTTTGCACTTTACTGGGTATATTTTAGCATATTTTTTCAATCAAAAGGTGTAAAAAAAAGACCAAACAATAAATATGTCCCCACAAGACTGGGAAATGGGCTTTCCCATGCCTGATAAAATCCTTCTCCCAGATTTAAGACCTTCGTAGCAAAATCTATTCCATCTGCTAAGCGGTACGCCTGCATACCTTTTGTTGCATATAAGCCAAGGACCAAATAAGGTACACTCTGTAGTAACCTTTTCTTAACCCGGCTATCTATCATAGTTCCCGCTCCTTTTTCCTGGTGCGATTTACAACGGTATTTTTCACAAGCTCTTTAAAATGTCCTAGTTTCTTAAGTACAGATTCTCTGTTCTGTTTCTTCAATTTCTTAGAAGTAAACTCCTTAAAGGCCGATGTAATTGCATCTGCATCCCTACCCTTAAAGAAAACCAGATATCTTGGTGGTGACATACTCTTATCCTTCTTCACGGCAAAGTCTACGCCATATTTTCGGGCCACCCCTTCAAAGGCCTTGATATTCTTCTCTGTCACTTCGATATTAGAGACGCCCTGATTTTGCCCGACTAACTGTTTTACCGTTTGCTTTCCATGGGGAATCGCCGGAGTCTTACTCTGTACCTTGTTTTGAGCTTTAATCCAGGCCTTGTTCTGAGCATTATTTCTTATCTCCATACGAGCCTGCTCCCGCTTCTTTTTCATGATATCCAGAGTGCTAAGAATAGCCTTTTTTAATGCCCTTGTCGTTAGTTTAGAAGTATTGATTGCAAGCATTATGGTCCTATTTTCAACTTCCTCCTGCATAATAATTACTCCCTTCCATGGCCCTTCACATGCAAAATGCCATCGAGAGTAGTGGCTGTAATCCTTAGCCGCTCTGCGATGGCAATATCATTTTTCATTTCTTCATTTATGCTATGTCCACAAACCACAAGGACATGAGATCGTTTCAGTAAGTCTCTTGCCATATCGATGCTGTCCTTGTGCTCCATTGGTATCTTATCATTGAGAAATAACGGTAGTAGGAGTACCGGGCAAATCGGCAGGAACCCGGCATCGTAAAGCTGCCTGCAATATTCTGTCGCCTTCTCGATATTCTCAAATTCATTTGCACCCCATGGTGCGGTAATGTATGCCATACATCTCTTCATTTCAAATACCTCCTATATCATTCCATGCATATCATGGTTTACTAACATCGCATAGTGATTATCTATGGAAGATGGTGCATTAAATAACGCCATCATAAGATAGGCTTTGGTGTTCCATACTCTGGTGGTGTTTTCCTTCATTGCTTCTAACACCTTCTCGATATGGCTTGATTGCAGTTGCCTAAATCGTTCCTGCACAAAGGCAGTGGGATACTCTGCATCCCGGCCTAACCTTATAGCCGCACCTTTACTTAATGCCACCTCCATCATTAACTCTATAAACTCATCAATCCGTCCCTTATTGTACATTGTTACAATGTACTCATAGCCAATCTGCTCCTTTATCTGCTCTCGCAAAGCAAGAAGTTCTTTCTTTCCGTCCTTCTCTTCGTTTGAAGGAAAGAAGGAAGGAGTACTTAATTGATCTTTATTTGATTCCTTAATAATTGTTAGATTAGTATTTAATTGTATGGGGTTCTCCGTATCCGATATATCCAGATACGGGTTTTCCGTACATGGTGGACTCGTATCTGGTAGAGTTATATCTGGCAACTTGACATTTACTTCGTTGCTTTTCTCTCTTGGCTTCTCGTAAATGATGTACTCCGTGTCTGCAATTCTTCCATTGTTTCCTCGGATTCTGTTGCGAATGATATAGCCACTAGCCTCCAGCTCTCTAAGCGCATTGCCGATGCTGTCTACCCCTTCCTTGCAAATGGCTGCTAATCCTCTTGTGGTATAATTCCAATCATCCGGCAGGGAGAGCATCATGGATAATAGCCCTTTGGCCTTTAAAGAAAGCCTGGAATCCTTTAAATGATAATTACTCATTACTGTGTAATTCTTCGTTTTCTCAACTCGAAAAACAGCCGTCTTGTATCACCTCCCGTGTAGATGGGTATAAAAATAGCGCTGAATATTGTGAAATAATACCTGCGCTCTATCGTTCTATATTCTGTTGTCGTTTCTTCTGCCACTGTTCTAATAATTTAATGATGGTTTCTTCCATCTTCTGAGGGGTATAGCTCTTTGGAAAATACTTTCGTAGGGTATCACCATTAATCGTAACCTTCTCTATCTCACCTTTCTTCTCTTCTGACATAATAGCACGCATTACATCTGGAGAAATGTTTCCCTCCTGGCTAAATTTCTTTAGGCGAATGGCTTGGGTTAGGGACGGAGTCGCCTGCTCACTCTCCATGGCATCTAGGAGCTGCTCTTGTTCTTCTTTTTTGAGGAAGGATAACTCATATGCTGGATTAAAGGCTATTTGTTTTTTATCGACAAGATCAAGGATAGGGGGAATGAGTTCAGTGAGGCGGATGAAACGCTGGATTTGAGCAGCACTTGCACCTGCATCTTTTGCGACAACATCTCTTGCTTTTAACTTGTGTTCAACTTGAGCACAAGTTAAGTCTCTTCTAGCCCCTTGATGTTTAATTGCGTCAACTTTCATTTTAAAAGCAAATGCTCGCTCACTTGGAAGTATGTTCTCCCTCTGCAGATTACTATCCACCATAATAATAGTGGCTACATCATCATCTAGTTCTCTCACAATCGCCGGCATGGTTTCTATTCCAGCTAATTCACAGGCTCGGTGCCTACGATGGCCTGCAACTAATTCATAGCCACCTTCTTTTCTTGGTCTTACAATAGCAGGTACCAACACTCCATATTGCTTAACACTTTCTACTGTATCCAACATAGATTCATCATCCTTTACTTTGAAAGGGTGATTTTTGAATGGAAATAACTCTGTCAATTCTATCTCCACAACTTTTTCTCTTGTATTATCCATTCTGCTATCCTCTGTTGTAAATAACTCATCTACTGATGCATGTTTTATGTTTTTGATGGAGTTTTTCACTTTGTAACACCTCCTTTGTTAGTTGCCGATAAGCCTCTGCCACCTTGCCTTTCGAATCATGGGCAAAGATACTATGTCCTATTGCACTGGTCTCCGCAGCTCTTATTGAAAGAGGTATATCTGATTGAAATACTTTAATAGTACTGCCATAGGTTTCTCTTAGAACCGTACTGATATCTTTTGCAAAGTTTGTCCGGTTATCTACCATAGTAAGTAGAATTCCTTCAATCTTTAGCTTCGGATTGATTTGCTTTTTCACTTTACTAACAGTCTGAAGTAATTGTTCTAAGCCCTTTGCCGGTAGATACTGCGCTTGCACTGGAATTAAGGTGCTGTCAGCAGCTGCAAGTGCATTTACCGTCAGCATTCCAAGAGATGGCATACAGTCTAATAAGATGTAGTCATACTGACTCTTTACTGTGTCAAGATATTGTTTCAAGATGGTCTCTCTGCTCATAGCATTGATGAGAGATACCTCCATTCCTGAAAGTTCAATATTGGATGGTAGCAAATCAACACCCTCTTTGTGCGATAGTATTCCTTCTGACTTTTCGATTGGTGAATCCGTGATAATTTTAGCCATAATGGTAGAAAGGGTTTTGCTAAGTTTATCCGGCTGCTCAAATCCTAAGCTAATAGATAAGCTTCCTTGTGGATCTGCATCCACCAATAAAACTTTCTTTCCTTCCTTTGCAAGGCCAATACCTAGATTAGTACAGGTTGTTGTCTTGCCAACGCCACCTTTTTGGTTGGCGATGGCGATAACTTTTGCGTTCAAATGTAGGACCTCCTTTCGGTTTTAGGGTGCAAAAAAGGAGCTAGTCAAAAGGCTAACTCCTAATGTGTTTTCATATTTACCATTTAGCTTTCATATACATTGTATACGCTTAAAATCTTCCTACCATTTTTGAAATTTGAAGCTTTTACTAAGTAATTATAGCATTGCAAAATTAATATTGATCCACTACATGCACTATCCGCATTCAGAAATCTGTAGCATGATGGGTCATAATAACGAGAATTAAGATAATAAAAACGTGTCTCTCGGATTTTATTAATCGTGTCTACCTGCTTGATTATACTCCAATACCAATACTCTACTATAATATTTTTTGATTTATATTTACCACTCATATTTACAATGATTACAATGAAATGTTTTTTTCCGTCGGTTACCAAGAATTCCAAATAGAGCAATGTTTAAAACTTTCTCTGTATCTGAAATTCTACTAACATTAATAGATGAACAGGAAGGGCATTTTACTGAGTTTAATTCCTCCACATATATTGAATTTCCACTTGGACTAACTATTCTTACAACAATTCCCCATTCTTTTAATTGTTTGGCACATGCTATAGCCTCTTCCTTAAACTCAAATTCAGCTATTTTATATGGGCAGTTATTAAATATTTCCATTGTCTCATCATACTCCAAATCCAATTGTAAAACCACCTTTAGTCCCGCCATTGCGGCAGTGTCTGTATCGTAATAACCATCAATTAATAATTCATAATTTGTTGATTGTGATAAAGGGTACCCACAGTGTATGCATGTAGGAGCCCTATCCGATACATCCTTACCACATTCTGGACATTTTATTAGAGCCATATAGCATTACCTCCCTTTTAATTTATACATATTATAACATATATAAATTAATATTGTAATTTTTCGTTAGTTTCTTAAATTATAACTATTTATTTACTACCAACCATCCCCCTATACAACCTATACAACCAGACCACTGGTAAGTTGTAAAATCGTAGTAAATCTAGACACCCTCTCTCCCCATTAAAACAGCCCATGTTCCTCCTTGGAGTCCACATGGGCCAATTATCATCATATTCACTTGACATAACTCTTTTACAATCATTTGGTGTAACGTAGGTGTAAATTCCTTTCTCTTCCACCTCAAACCCCTTGATTTACAAGCTTTTCCCCATTTATATTAGTATAGTGCCGTGGCAGACGAAGAGGATTTTTTTCATACTCTTTTAAGTCTCCTTATATGTTCTCGAAAGCCCGCTAATACTGGGTTTTCTCCGTTTGTGCACTTTTACCTTTTTCAGCTCCATCTTCCCATAAATTCTTGTATTTTCTCATGTTTTCGCGGTCATTGGGGCTAAAAACGGGCTACGAAAAAGCCTTATGTTTCCTGGCTTTGCAAGCCAAAATTCCCTGTTTTTGTGCACTTTTTAAGGCTATTTTTTGCACTTTTGTAAAGTAAAATACTTTACACCTCTACACACTCTTTAATGTGTAGGTAACTTCCTTCTTGATTTCCTTCAATCTTTGAAGTTCATTTCTGGCATCTTCTACTCCAAGATGAGTGTAGGTATTGAGGGTAACGCTGATATCAGAATGGTCTCCATTCCACTTCGGTCCGTGTTAATCGGATGTCCACTGGACATCCAACACCCCATAAGATACTGAAGCGTCTTCGGACTCATTCCTGACTTTGCCATGTTACTGCAATACGTATGACGACAAACATGAGGAGTAATTACCGGGAGTTGTAAGGGATGTTCTCTGTTATACTTATCCCTTGCACGCTGCATATACTTTTCCCAATGTAGGGCAACCATGGGCTTCCCATTCTTATCAAGATAGAGAAAACCACCATGCCTTTGAATTACTGGCTCTTTCTTTGTCTTTGGACGATTCTTTACCATACGCATACACACTTCCTTGACTTCATCGGTCATGGGAAGCTTTCTGGTTCCACTTGTTGTCTTTGTTGTCTCGATGACATACTTCATATTCCTGGTTCTCTGAAGCTGATAATCAATGTTAATGACTTCATTTTCAAAATCAATATCCTTCACTGTCAGCCCACAGAATTCGCTGATACGCATTCCCGTCTTAAACAGTAGGAAAAATGCATCATAATACTTTGCATAATGCGGATCTGTTCTTACGAACTCCAAGAACTTCTGCTCATCCTTTGGACTGATTGCTTCTCTTGTCACACTATCATTTTCAATAATAGTAGCAAGTTCAAAGCCAAATGGATTCTTAAGAATCAAATCATCATCCACCGCCATCTGAAAAGCTGGTCTTAAAACACCCCGGATTGAATGGATGGAACTATATCCTCTTCCATCTCTCTGTAACTTAATCAGAAACATCTTTGCTTCTGAAAGCTTCACCTGATCCACATGTCTTCCACCAAATTCCTCCTTCGCTATCACATTGTAAACGAATTTGTAATTGGCTAAGGTGTTATGCTTTACACCAGTCTTCAAGGCGATGTATCTCTCAACCAGATCTAAGACCGTCATCGGACTTCCAGAAATGCCTTGCATATGAAGGGATATCACTTTCTTTTCCTTTTCTCGTAAAGGCTTATCCAGTCGTCTACCATCCGGCATCTTGTCAGCTTCTGTGAGTCTCCAGCTGTATATAGATTTCCTTTTACCAAGGGCATCTATATATTTGTATCGGTAACGTCCAGTCACATCTTGTGATTCTCCCATTAGGAGAACTCTTCCTTTGTTGTCGCGTCTCTTAAGGATTATATCCATAGTTCTACCTCCATTAAGGGCGCGTCATGACATATTGTTAGTATACCATGACAATCCGCCCACGGAAACCACCTTTCTATGTAAATTCAATGTTTTCTAGCTGTTTTGCTTCTACTTTTTAGCCCACTAGATTGCTCCCAGCTTGTCTACATATTCCTGGAAGTTTACTCGTTTAATCTGAATACGATTTCCATTCCAAAGAATGTAATCTGCCGTTGGATCTTCACTAACTAACTTCCTTAGCTTTCCTTCTCCGATACGAAAATACGCTGCTGCTTCCTCAATGGATAAGGTGTATTTCTTCCAATACGGAATCTCATAATTACTCATATATTCTGCCTCCTTCCTTTGTTTCAAATATCTCTTTAAAGAAATCTCTCTTCTTATCTGCAGACTCAATTCTCTTACTTTCACCAACTACCATAATTGGTGTACACATATCTAAGATGCGGTCGTAAATTCTTCCCTTTGCCAGATCTGTTTCATTATGTATCTCCTCTAATGTTAAATTGGTTGTAATAATCAATGGCTTGTCAGATTCCCACCTTCTATTAATCACATCAAAGATATTTTGCACCGCAAATTCTGTTTACGTTCCGCTCCCAAGTCATCAATAATCAAAAGATCATAATTGGATAGAGCATTTACATATTCATGTATGTCATACATGGAGATATTGGTAATGGAAACAAAGTCTATCATCAATACCTTTTTCCCCTGATCAAGAAGTGCATTGGCAATACAGGCAGCCATATAGGTTTTGCCGGAGCCAACTCCACCCCAAAGTAATAAACCCGCGCACTCTGATCTTGCTTCCTGCCAATACTCCACATAAGTTCTTGCTTTGTCCATGGCCGGAGTCTTTCCATTGTCATTCTCAAAGGTCCAATGAAGCATCCTCCTCTCATGAAAACAGACTGACCGATTATTCTCTAATACCATTTGCTTTTCCCTTCGTTCCAATGCTCTTTTTCGCTCTTCAATTCTCTTACGTTCACAGGAACACATTCTGGGTGCTTTGTAATCTGTTCCCAAAAGTGCATTGGGCAAAGGTCGTTCCAATGGTTCCTTGCATTTAGTACAGTGAAGTAAATTATCTTTTCCCATATAACTTTCTCCCATTAAAAGCTCTCTCCTTCCTTGCTTTTATATTCCTTGGTTCTATAATTTGTTTCCCTTATATAGTTAGTGGCTACTTTCTTATCCGTGTTCCAGCCAGAATACTGCCCCCTCCCAGGCTTAAAATCTGTCCCTTTATTAGCCAGTTTCTTATCCACTAAACTTTCTTCCGGGACTAGTACATAGATTAATTTTGCATCCACATAAATTCTCTTTCGAATAATAAAACCGTTGTCTACAAGTTCCTTCATACAATTCTTAACAGTAGAAATACTTTTTCCCATATCAGCTGCAAGTTCTTTATTGGAATACCGGATAAACACATGCCCCTTCTCATCGATCCATCCATTTTTCTGAGATAAGGTTGCTCTACTAATCAGTATTCCATATACAAGAATTGTGGTGCTGCTTAATCCACATTTCACCAGACTACTTGGAAGTGGGATAAAATTATTTAGCTTTGATGTGGTCACCATATGCTGTAACGTCATACTCTCTCCTTCCACTTCTGGTCCACTGGACCAAAGGTTTAATCCCTATTGTATTGCACCCGGAATGCAAGATCACTTAGTTCTGTCTGTTATTGTTCTAACTCCTTCACCGGCACAAGCTGAAACTCCGTCAACTCTTCGTTATACTCCGCTTCAATGCACCACTGCTTCCAGATCAGTTCCTTTGCAAATTGCATTCTCATTACATATTCACTTTCAGCGGTTGCTAATTTTAAAGCCTCCATAAATGCATCCTTTGTTTCCTTGCTCACTACGTAACTCTCAAGAATACGAATTACATACTCTGCATTAATTCCATATTGGGAAGCCATCTCAAGTATCTCCGTCATCTCTTTGGAGAACCGCTTCGTAGAAAATGCGTATAACGCCAACTTCTCCGAATTCGTTAATCCCTCATAGGAAAGCAATTCTTCTATTGTAAAAATGCCTTGGTTCGGATAGATTCGTCTTCGCAATTTCTGAAGTGGCTTCATATGTTCAACCACCTTACTGAGAATCCTGTCTGAGAAAATTCGTCCTATTGCAATCGCCTTTAGCTTTGCTGCTGTTAATTTGTTCTCTTCCTTTAATGTTTCAAAATAAGAACTCAATGAACACTTCACTGGATCCAGACTCGGATGCGCTTCGCTAAATAGAATTGATTTATTCGACCAAGAGTTCCCGGATTCCTTAATTTGTACCGATGCTGAATCAACAACATAGTGATTTGTCTTTTCAACCAATAGTTTCTCTTCTAATGCCTGATTTGTAAGTCTTGCTTTAGCTAATTTCTGTTCTAATTGTTTTACGTCCTTCTCATGCTTCTTAATCTCCTCCATACACAAATCATCAATCTCCTTAATTCTCCTGTTTGCTTCCTCAATTGTTTCATTTGCCTTGTTAAATGCCTTTTTCCAATCGTATCATTCGCTAGATCTGTCATCGTATTCGTGCCAATGAAAGATTCCATCCAAAGCCCTCTCAAACTCCATTGCCTTACCCAGATCGAGACCAATCAAATCGCCATTTATCTGTAGCAATCCTGCATCTGACTTCTTAATTGCTTCGATATGTGATCTAGCTGTGGATTCCGGTTTATGACACACCTCCATTAAATACTGCTTTACTTCCTGAATTGGTTTTTCATCCTGCTCGATAAACTCATAAACATCGATGTAACTTTGAATATGCTTACATACTTCTCCAACATTCATCATCTTACTTTCTGCTCCTTTCGCTTTCTTTCAACCTGTATGTGGGTTCAGTTTCATCGTTTGCCACCGCGTGTAAGAAAATATTTTATCTACAATATGTATGTGGGTTGAAAAAAAGCTGATTGCTAAATATCAACGCAAAAAGTTTTATATTTTATTATTTCTTTTTAATGTGAGGTAGAGAGATGAGAGGGTGGTATGTTTCAGTAGGTGAATTTAAACAAAAAAAGAAGAAGCAGGATAGATACCTTCTATCAAGCTTCTTATACTTCTACTTCTATGTATTTAGTTATTTTTTGAGCTATTGTTGTCTCTAACCTTGTAGATACTGGGTTGCAGAGGATTTGCGATATTAGACAAATGCTTTGGCCGTTTAAAATTCATGGTTTGATACCTACTTTTTAGTATATTAACGATAATTATACGTTTACTTGACTGGAATAACTGTTATATCAAGGATTTGCAGTAATATTGCGAAATAACGGACGATCCGACCGACTATCATATTATGTCAACAATAGTAATAACAGGATATGCCTAAATTAGTATACTTTTATGCCCTGGGTCACTCTTCTATGGCGCGTGAGATAGGGCCAACCCTAAGACCCGTACATTTTACTTTGCGATTTAATTTAAAATGATATTTTTCTTTTTACCAATTCTTTTATTCCATATTCTGATATTTTGTAATACTTACGTATATCTTCTCGATCAATTATTACTAATTCTCGCTCTATAAGCTTTGCCGCTCTTCTCCAAATCAACTGATATGTACAGTCTAATTCTGCAGCTATTGTACTTGCCTTAAATGCTTCATTAGGATTATTTCCTAAATAATTCAATATTTCATATTCTAAATCATCTTCTAATGCCAATGAATTATCTAGATATCCTTGAATAATCCCTATAATATTATTGTTAGTCATCTTTAAGCTACATTGTTGAACATCCTTATTCTTGACACATTCTGGACATACCATTCCAAACGATTCTAACCATTCTAATTTATCAAATGAATATCGATGCCCTTTTGGACACTCAATTTCTTGACTTTTATTAAAGTGGTCTTGTAAAAGATCATTAAATAAAAATTTTCTTTCGAGGTAGTACTGTCTTAATTCAGTATTCTTTGGTCTTCCATATTTCAAATTATATTTCTGGCAAAGTCCATATGAAATAGCATATAAAGTAGATGGATTATTATCCTTATCCTTGACTTTGTTGTATGTAGTCATATAACCATTTAATTCTAACGAATCCAACAGTTTACACAACCCATCTGAAATAAGGAAATGACTTGTTGGTAAGTTTCGTTTTTCTTCTCCATTAACCAATTTATCATTATCCATTTCCTTTTCAATAAATTTTTTCATTAAAAATTTCAAATTTTCTCTAGAAGCCATCTCCGAAAATGACTTAATTACAAATTTGTTTTTTTCAAAATATTGTTGCACTATATCCTCAAAATATTTTTGTGCCGCTGTATTTAATGCAGCTCTTGTTATTTTCTTATCCAACGTTATATGAGATGCATAGCAAAATGCCAATACGTAGCCAATAACTCTTGGTGTATTAAGTGAAATATCAAATAATAATTCGTATAATTCATCTTCTTTCAAATCAAAAAAATCTCCTAAAACCCTATTCGGAAGAAAAATCTGCATTCTAGTATCAATCAATCTCTTTATATAGTTTGTCGATATTTCTTCCATCTTTGAAATATTCTTATATGAGTATAAAGCATCATAAAAATCAAGATTTATTTCATCAATTTTTTGATTATCCATTTTTCCAAAATAGAAACGATTAGGATATGTCGCAATCTTAAATTTGACAAAATCATCTGAAATATTATTTAATGGAGCAACGAACCAATCCATAAATATTTCCTGAGCTTCTTCATCCATCTCTGAATAATCATCAAGATACATATAAATATACTTTACACCTAATATAGTCCGAATATTTAAGAATGATTCAATTAAGCATTTTTTTATATCAAAATATCTCAAAACCGTATTCGTAAATTCTTGTTTGTATGAATTCTCTTGTTCTGAAGAACCTCCTATATTTATTTCAGGAGTCTGATTCACTTTAACTCCAGCAAAAATTAAATCCTTATTTTTTGAATCTTCCGTTTTATTAATAATAGTACAAAGTTGTGCATCTACATCTTTAACTACATTATCAATATTATTTCTTATTTCTTCAAACTCAGCTTCTACCCTTTGTTCAGATCCACTAACCGCCTTTATCATTCTAGTCAAAAATGGCTGAGCCTTAATAGATTCATGTAAATTTATGTTAGCTTCATTAATAACTTCGAACAAAAAATTCTTATATATGAGATAACGTTTAATTTCTTCTGAAATTTCTACGGGTAAATCCTGTGACATGGATGGCGTAGCACCGTCAAATAAAGTTTTCACATCAATATAAACAGTGATTATTTCCTTTTGCTTTTTCATATCTTCTATTGACTTTTGAAAAACAGTTGATTTACCAGTTCCCTTTCGCCCTTTAAGAATCGTCGTTCTTGCAAGATTTACTTGTCGTAAAATACCATCATCCGGAAGCAAATCAGTATATATATTATTAATAATATTCTCACCCTCGTGTTCAATTTCTGCACGTCTAACTAATTTCAGCGACGTTGCCATTTCTAAAAATTCTTTTTTCCCTTCCATAATAAACTATTCCTTTCCTTCATCAGTAATTATATCATACGATTTACATTCCATATCCTTAACCAAGTCAATCACCAAAGCGTTCCCCATCATAAATCTACGTTTATTTAATGGCATCTCTACAGTCTCTTCTCCAACTTTACATCACTGTGTATATCCTGTTAAATTCTAGTATTATCCTCCAACACTTAGGCCCTTATCAAGTGTATTGCATCCTGCAAAAGTAATATCATATTCTTTTCATTGTTATTATATAGTGATTTTCCCCATTAATTTATTATATATTACTTTTTATTCTATCATTTAATGTATTTTTATTCAAGCACCTATAATCTACTAATCTACTCTACTGTATGGTGAGATGTAACACGAGATGTATTTTTGTACGTCCAGTTATTGAAAGATATCCGTCACTGATTTCTAATAGACCACTCCGGGACTCAGAAATCATCTCATGCGCTTTGATATGTGCTTTCTCTGCATCATAAAAAGTGATATTGCCAATATCTCTTTACACTTTTTTCTTAAGGATGCTCGAACTATGCTGCATCCTGTAATGATGCATAGTATTGTTGCCTCTTGATTATGGGAGGTAAACCACCATTAGTAGAGCAGATTCTCCTATTGTTCCAATAACTGATATAGTATCTCCAGATAAGGGTTTTGATTTCTAGTATGGTCATTTTGGAAGTATCATAGCGGCCATATAAAAGCTCTTCTTTAAGTCTTGCCCACATGCTTTCGCAACGTGCATTATCATGACATCTTCCACCAGAACTATTCATGCTTTGTTGAATACCATATCTTTTTATGGCGTTACGATAAAGTTCACTTGTATATTGTGTCCCCCTATCCGAATGGAGGATACAGCCACGAATGTTAGGATATGCTTTATATGCATTCTCTAGTGTTTTCTCACATAGGGTTGCTTTCATATTTGTATCCATTGCCAGCCCCAAAACTGTTGAATCAAAGCAGTCAACTATGGCTGATACATAAAGTTTACCATCCATAGTTTTTATTTCTGTCATATCGGTAACGCATTTTTTAAGAGGCTTATCTGACTTAAAGTCTCTTTTGATTAAATCCTCTGATTTCCGAGCCTCTTTATCCGCTTTTGTAATACCATTTGGTTTACGTTTAGGTCTATGACTGATACCTATTTCATTCATAACACGATAAACCGTTCGTTCACTAGGAATGTGCACTCCTTTTGGTTGTTTTAGCTGCAAGGCCTGATGCATACGAATTCGACCATACATATCATTGCATTCATCCTCTGTAGAGATATCTATCATAGCATCAGCAAGAGACTGGTATTTCCAAGGGAGATCTTTTGTTTTTAGATAATTATGAAATCCTTGTCTTGTAATACCTAAAACTCTGCAGTAAAAAGAAATTTTACCTTTGATTCTGCCGTCTTCCGTTTTTATTGCAATAAACATTAATCTTTGTTTTTTACTGACTTCCGACGGCTGGCTGCGAAAAAAGCGCTAGCTTCTTCAAGAAATTCATTTTCCTCTTTCAGACGGCGAATTTCTTTATCTTGATCTCTAATACGTTTTCTAAGTTCAATCAATTCTTCATTAAGTGATAATGCATTGTTTGGCGTATGGATAGCTTCTTTTGCATCTAAGCGTCCTTCTTTAAATGCTTTTATCCATGTATAAATAGTACCTGTCGGAAGATCCAGTTCCCCAGCTGCTTTGTGCCCACCTATCTCCTGGGCAAGTTTAACTGCTTGAGCTTTAAATTCTTAATTATATGATTTTGTGATTCGTTTTTGTGGCATCTCAATTCTCCTTATTCTTTTATTGATTATATATCAAAATCCTTGAGAATTGGGTGTCAATTTTTATTGTACAACATCAAAAGTCTTCACTAAGGAACACTTGCCTATCTCTGCGCAACCATTGCATATGTAAGGGGTACGAAATCTGGCCCAACAGACTTCTTCTGTATAGTCCGGACACCTTTGATTGCATAAATTGCAATACTTACGGTAAAGAGTTCTCCGAGAGCAGTTTTCTCCACAGATTCTTCTTCGGTTACAGGTTATGCGATTTCTACAGGTATTATATGTCTGGCCTGAATAACCTGTTGCAATTTCCGAGCTGTACTTGTGAACTTCTCTGGATATGGTACTTGGATCCTTACCTAATCTGCGGCTTATTTCTTTGAACGAGAGTCCTTCCTTTAAAAAGCATTGCATTTGAAGTCTTTCCTCATAGCTAAAAAAGCCGACATAGTTCCCTCCAATCTGCCGCCAACTATCTTAGAATAGAGGAATATGTAAAAGTTCAGACTAAAAGCCTAGTGCTTTGTTTCCAAATCATTTTGCTATATTATCTTATGATTTCATTATACACAATCAGATTTCCGCTTGACTGTCCAAACATTTGTTCTTATAATATAGTATATAGAAACTTCTAAATATAATTAACCATATAGGGTTTATTGGTATAGCTTTTATTTACAAAACCCAACATTAATCAAGCATTTCCCCTTTTTCGTTTGTTTTTTGGCTTGTTTTATTGTACAATTTTCTTTATAAAATAAAAGATTCCGTTATAGAAAGGATTACCAAATGAGAGTAGCCGAACTTTTCGCGGGTGTCGGTGGTTTCCGTGTGGGTTTTGAAAGGTATTCAGAGGAAGACTTTGAAACTGTATTCTTTAACCAATGGGAACCAGCTTATAAAACCCAGTTTGCATATGAGTGTTACCTAAATCATTATGGTTTAGATAGCATACCGGAAAATGTTAGACAGTATACCAATTATGATGTACATCAAATTCCAAAAGAAGTATTACCAGATTTTGATTTGTTAGTAGGTGGATTTCCTTGCCAAAATTATAGTGTGGCAGCAAGAAAATCCTCCCGAGGTATTGAAGGACCAAAAGGTGTACTTTGGTGGGATATCAGAGCTACACTTGAAGCTAAAAATCCAGCATTAGTACTTTTAGAAAATGTAGATAGATTACTGAAATCGCCAGCCGATCAGAGGGGAAAAGATTTTGGTATTATCTTAAAATGTTTTGATGAATTAGATTACAATGTTCAGTGGCGAGTTATTAATGCCTCGGATTATGGTAAGCCACAGAAAAGACGAAGAACTTTTATATTTGCATATAAAAAAAATTCAGTTTATGCACAGACAAATCCAGATTTCTTTAATGTAATGTTCCCTTGTACAAACGAAGGTCCTGTTAGAGAATCAGAGATTAATTCAAAAAATATCACAGAAATCAGTGACTCTTATGCCTTCACCTTTGAGAATTCCGGAAAAATGATTAACGGTAGTATCACATCCCAGAAAGCTATTGCCGTTCCATCTAAAAACACAAGAACATTAGGTTCTTTATTAGTTTCAGCACCAGATAACAGTTTTGATATTCAAAATGAAGCGCCTTGGCGGGAGGCCAAAGGAGCAAAGAAGAAAAAAAGAACTACAAAAGAAGGTTATTCCTATATCTTTTCTGAAGGTAACTGTCCTTACCCTGATAATGAATCAATTCCAGCAAGAACAATGCTTACTTCTGAAGGTTCTGTAAATAGAAGTTCTCATGTTGTAGAAGATCCAACAACACATAATAGGCGAATCCTTCTTCCACTAGAAGCTGAAAGAATTCAAACTTTCCCAGATAACTGGACAGAACATGGTACACAACTACTTGCTGATGGTTCAACTGTTGAAACAACCTTATCTAACAGACAGAGATATTTCTGTATGGGTAATGCTCTCGTAACAGAACTTATCACAGATATGGCACCCGAAATTTTAAGAATATACAACGAAGAGCATGGAAACTAATCCATGCTCTTTTGTTGCTATGATTATATCATCATTGTTATTTTAAATAAAATCCTTATCCTTCAACATATCTGTTATATATCTGCCTTTAATCCATATCTGCTGAGAATATGTATGGATGATATTAGAACCATCTGCAGCCTGACCTTTAAATACCCATGGTTTATATGTACTATCTGAACTTGTTCCTCTAACAAAAATATCTGAATCTTTCTGTTTTGGAAAATTTAAAGTAGCCATTGGAACTCCAGTCTCATTTATCCTTTGTGTTCCATCTTCTAAATACATATAACTCTCTACCACGCCATTATTATTTATCTTATCACAAATATCCTTATAAACAGCTTTAATTGTCCCATATAACATCTCATCATTAAAAGATAACCTTTTAAAACCTAAAAAAACATTATCATTCAAAGGGGCATCGAGACTAGGTTCTTCAAACATAATACATAGCATTTGATGATTACTGAAATACTCGTAATAACTTGTATCTTCATATTCTATTGATGTATCTGTAATTTCATCAAGGTCCATTGTAAACAATTTCATCTGTTCAGTTTCCACGCCCTTTTTAGTGATTGTAATAGTTTTTGCCAGCAATCCAATCTTGCTAAATAATTCTATATCAGATATCTTTCTGGATTTTCCTCCCAACATCTTTACAACCACCATTTCCGATATCTGTTTTGAAAAACGAGCTCTAGGTATTGGCTCACCAACTTTCACAGCAACACTCGGCTTTTGAATACAGAAAATATTCGCAAGTTCTTCTATAGTTTTTCCCTTGTATTGTTCTGTAATCGCATGGAGCTTCTGTTCCAAATCTTCAAAAGAATTAAAATGTAGTGGAAGTCTTTCGAGTTTTTTCTTTTCATTAAAAAACTGTTGAAAAATAGTATCAACATAAGATTGTTTAAATCTAAATCTTGGAGACTGTTTTGGTGACTTCTTATATCTTGGAGCTATATCTATATAAAACAATCTATCTTTTATCGTCTGGTGTAATAATGGATATAAATATTCTGGATTATTTGACTGATTTGCTTCTATTATAAATTGTTGCGTTATAGTCCAATCATTTTGAAATCTCGCTAATTCTTCCGCATCGTCAGCAATGTCTAAAAACTTGTAACCAATAATAGGAAATCTGTCATATTCAGTATATGGGACAACTTTTTGTCCTTTCTTTCTTGAATAAAGATAAAACACAAACAGCATATGAGCTATCTTTTTATAGAAATGAGATTCTTCAAATACTTCATGTTCTATGGTCCCGATGGAAACAGCAGTCAATGACATAGGTTCTTTAGCTGAATATTTAAAACCTTCTTTTTTTGATTCTTGTACTCCGGTAACTTTCAATTCTGTGTCACTATACTCTCCATTATCTTGAAGAATTGATAAATCTGCTTCCTGTAACGAGTTTTGTTTCATACCAAGAACACTTTGTTCAATTACACATCCTAAGATTCCTTTTGCTGGTACTTGTCTATGAAACACATCAGCCACATCTATTTCTGCAAATGTCGTTCCATCTCTTAAGATAGAAAACTTTTCAACAATTTCCTGTTTCTCAAAATATTTATCATGATAATCCATGTTATTACTCCATTCTTTTGTTTTCTCCTTACATTTAACCCAATAGTCTAATCTTTATGTGAACATACACGAAGAACTCTGCTCTAGATTTCGGTACACTTACTTTGTGCTGACGGTTATAATCCCATGTATAAAGACTAAAGAAATTGTAACATCCCATTCCCGGATTCTATAATTACTTTAATACCTTGAATAATATACTACTATTAGTTCTCTGGCATACCTAATGATATAAATTATATTCGAAGCACACATCTATTTCTGAAATATTACATCATTATGATACTGAATGAATTCTTTTCCGGGCAGAAACTTATCTGGGAGATAAATCTGTTTATAGTCATAGCTAATAAACCATTCCTTTGTCTTTTCATCCATTTCTGCATTCTTCAATGCATCCGAGACTATAATCTTATATTTAGAAGTAATTGTAATTAGTCCTCTATCAAATGCCTTATCATGGAGAGAATTTAAGCATAACCCGTTGCTCGGATTTGTTCTCTCCGTTCTTTCATCACTAAATTTCCATGGTTTTATATGACTAGCTATCAATAGCTCAGGTTTGGAAAGCCCTGTAACACAACAACGATTTCCATACGAACTTAGCACCGATAATCTAAAAAAATACTGTCCAATGCGAGTTTTCATCACCCTCTCTCGGTATTCCCCTGGAGGAATCAACTCAATATCCTCGTCCGTAATCAGTTCTTGAACATCCCGACTTTGCATCTTGGCTTTGATTACCTGCGCTTGATAAGAAAGTTCTGTCCAATCGTTAGCAAATTCTGAATAAATAGTAGCATCAAGTTTACTACCATGAGCCATTGCAATAACATTTCGTTGCTGAAGTCTCGTATCAAAATGCGCCAAATTATGCATTTTTAAACCTACTGATCCTGGTGTCCTGCCAAGAAGATTAGCAAGTTCTATTATATTTGGATTTGATTGTCCTATTTTACCAAATGGAGTTCTACAATATAGATCAAATGCTAATATGGTTTCCTCTCGACTCCATTTTACACCATTTCTATTTTTCATAGCTAGGTACCCTCTTTTCTAGAGTCATTTAATCTCCGATATTATCCATATATCCTTTCTGATTTTAAAAGTATCGCCAACTGTTAATCCTATCAAATCTGGCTTGGTTTGAAATTGATTTTTACTCACAGCAATTATTATAGATTTCTTTTTCTTTTTACAAATTGCCTTAATTTTGCTAGACTTTTTGACTATCTTCTTTCCGACTGTAGTTTCTTCCATTTTTGATTGAGCTTCTTCTTTGGACTTATTAGCCATTTCAATAATGACACTATTAAGAATTTCCTTTGCAAGTTTAAGCGCAGAATCCTTAGATAGAGAATCCAAAATAATAACACCACCAGCCTGATTTAATCTAAGAAAATACTTTCTAATTATGGGACGTTTTAAATCTCCATAATCTTTTAATACTCTTAAGGCTGCTAACAGCAATTTCTTATTTCTTGCCAGTGCTCTTTCTGTAGATACCGCAAATATATCCTGTTTGCTCAAGAAATACTCTGTTAACTCATATGGATTATCTGTTGTATCTTCATCATAGGTCAAATATGCACTCCAATATAATCTCGCAATTCCTTGACGAACAAAGGCTTTACCTTTTGATGCTTTATAAAAATATCTTGCCCCGATACGAGATGCTAATTTATCTTTTTCTCCAACTAAGTCATCATCATCGTCATCTGAAGATGCATCAATAGCCCATCTCACACGCATATAATCCCAATACACATTATGTGCAAGATATGCCCATAATCTCAGGTCACTTGCTTGCACTGGATTTAGCTTTTCTTTGAACGCTTCATATATTTTAACAGCATTTTCGTAATCGGTCTTGGAATCACCTATTGTTAATTCAATATCTGGAACCATTATCCCAGTATTAAAATAATAGTTACTAATTCCTTTATTCTCAAAGTATTCATCAATCCATTTATCTTTTAAGTTATAAAGAGCAACATTGTTTGAAATTTCTGCTGTCAGCATATCAAGTGCATCATTTTTCATAAAATTCAATATCATAGAATGCCTCCTGCCTCTACGGCTATTGTTTTGCTACTTTACCCAACAAATCCAATGATTGAGCAGAATTGTCATTAAGCAATAACTGCGCTGTTTTTATCGGATCACTAAGTAGCTTATTAAATGTACTTATTTCACCATTTGCAACTTTTTCAATAAGAAAATGCAATGTTTTATACCATGCGTACTGAGACAATGTTCCTCCTCCATTATGTAATTCATCTTGCGCAATTTCTGAAATTGCTTGGACAATCGTTGGAACAACATAAATTGCATTTAACAACGGTATTTTCCATGGCTCATACTCACCAATTAAGTTATACTTTTCATATTGTTTTTTAGGCAAATGAATTTGTATTGTTGTATATTCCCATTCACAAAACATAACAGAACAGCTTTCATCATTTACAAAATGAACTATCGGATCCCCTTTTTTTATAATATCATTCTTGTATATTGCATCAAATTTCTGCCTTTCTCCAATTCCTACAACCTCACCTTTATGTAAGCTAAATAATATTCCTTGAAAATCTTCTGAGAAGTCTTCATTTGAAAAGCTATCTATATCCTCCAATGCAACTATACAGGGGCACATATCCACACGCTCATGAACTTCGCTTGATGGAATAAAAATCATCTGTGATGCTGAATCACTTACTTTAATCTCTCGAAACCAAGTTGAAATACATTGAATCTGTATCGCATATGCTATAATTCTGTGTTCAATCAAAGCTTCTATTTCTTCGTTGTTCACGCTATAATTAATATTCAACGTAAATCCATTGCTCTCATTTGTTTTTTTGATATCCGTTGTAAAAACACTTGTTTTATAATCAATAGCCTCTTCTCGTAATATCGGATACGGATAATTCATATCACTATTTAGCATATACAGTCACCTCCAAAGGACATCTCTTTGCATTGCGTAGCTCCACTACAAGGATAACTTTTTTTCCCTTTTCTACATGTGGTATTTTTATAAACTCTTTATATAATTCCAAAACATTGTCTTCATATTTTGCAGTTTTTACTTCTGCATTTCTTTTGTCCTCGTCATCCGAGCCAATTCTCAGACGAACAAATACATCTGTCACAGTTTGCTTTGGTATAAAAGCTACTCTGTATGTATTGCTTGTTCTGACATAAGGCGTCCTAATGCCAGATATTTCCACTCCATGTAAAACTGTTTTACTTGACTCCCTTACCTTCTTCTGGTCTTTTTCCCCTGGTAAAGAGTCTAGACCATTTGGATCTGGTTGCGGATTTGGAGATGGCTTAGGGCCTGGAAAAGGACCAGGATGCGGTCCTGGAAATGGTGGATGCGGTGGTCTAATTTCCTCTTCATCCTGTACCCCTGCCGCCAATTCTTCTAAAGCTTCGCCCGGTACGACAATATCTACCGGTGTTGTTGTGTTAGGTCTTTTAGGAACAATAGTAACATCTGATGTTTTAGGACTGTTAACTTTTTTATTTACTGGTACTATATCAACTGGTAATGGCTCAAATAATGAATATGCATATTCCTCTTGCTCTTCTGCACCGTCACATTCCTGATTTGGCAATAAGTCACTTAGTCCAAATGCTCCTGTCTCTTCTGTTTCAATCTCTGGCATTTCACTTTTTACTTTTTCAAGAATCCACATATGTATAGCCCTTAGTACCTTCTCCGCTTCACTCTTGTTATCCTCATATTCGTCTTTGCTCCATGTGTCATGCGCTTGATTCTCACATTTTCTAAGGAAACTATTTATATTATCTCTAGGATCGTCTGATTTGCTTCCCTCTCCTGTTGCGATAAAAATACCATGGAAATATGCTCCAATGCGAAACGACGTATCTTCCTGAATCTTCATTCCTGCTGTTCTCATTTGCAAAATTCGTTTCTCCGAAAAATCAGGATTAACAAGTAAATAAAGTTCAACATTACCTTTATTTCTAAACTTTTCGATAAAGTGTTTTGTCTTTCCGGATGTGTCATTTAGTATTTGCCAGAAAATAGGTACACTAAAACTTATATCATATGATTTGCAATAACCTTCATATTCGCTAATCATATCTGACAAATTACTTTGCCTTATATCAATACGATTATTCCCGTCAATTACAGAAACTTCCAAGTCACCTTTAAAAATAGTATAGAAAAAATACTCCAACACACTTACAGTAATCTGCTGCATCCAGTCTTTATCTTCCTTGAATCCTAATACAAATACATCTGTTCCATATTCCGTTCTTTTAAAAGTTTCAGGAATATCATTAATATCATAAATTGCTTTACAATCCTCATTTTCAACCAAACCAAAGAGTCCAACATTCTGTTTCAATTTTGTATCTGTATCTCTGAATGTGGTTAAAATAGTTTTTCCTTGTAATGCAAATTCATTATCCTTATTATATGTAGAATATACGATAGTTCTTAATGATGAAAAATTAAATGGAGCAAATTTTCCAACACCAAAGGCTCCGCTCTGGCCATTTCCTTTGTTGGTCGCACTTATTTCTCGCACTAATCCAGTCCAATTACTTCCCTTTTCTTTCTTTGCACCAATCAAGCCAATAGTGTTGTAGTCACTAATCTTAAGAACTGGAACTAGAACATCTTCATCAAGTAAATCCTCTGAAGCTTTCTTTAACAATCCCATTTTCACACCATCATCACCCTCGTGATAATAGTCGTAGCATTTCTTTATTACGTCCGATAACCGACTAGCTCCTGGAATTTCAGATTTTGGAATTCTTATCACTTCAAAACAAGCTCGTGCTGGTCCGTCAACACTACTATCCTTTGCATCTATTACATTCTGAAGTATCTCTTTTGCCAAACCAATATAGGGCTGTTTCTTAAATATACCTATACCTGCGTTATTAACACCAACTTTATCTCCTGTTCCTAAATGGCTAAAACACCACACATATTTTTCATTCCATTTTTCTTCCATAAGTTAGCCTCTCCTTTATTAATCAAGTGTGAATTTGCTACTATTTTGGCTATCCTGTTTGTTATATCTTTTCTTTGCCTCATCAAGTTCAGCCTGAATTGCACTAAAAATCTTGTTCACATCCTTTTGAGAATAGTCATACAAACTTTGATTAGAGCAGTTACCCAGCAACTGAATCATGTTTATTATCTTATTTGTTCTAGCTTCTGCTATTCTTACAAATTTATCACGTTTAGATTCCTCTCTCATGATGCACCTCCGAATATTATTTGAAAATTATTTATGTATATATTAACTCTACTTTAATATAATTGTCAACTATTTCAGTATTATTTTTCGTATAATTTTCTTATAGGCTATTTATTACAAAAATACTATGAATATTTATTTCTGATTATACAAAACTTATACAATATAATTTGTTCAATTAAATCATATTTCTTTGATAATCTGATTTCCAATTTTAAATTATATTGATATTATTTTCAAAATAATAAGCACAGGGCATTCGCTCTGTGCTTACAATTTTATATATATTCAAGTAGTTTTTCTGCTATCCCTTTTGCCATCAACGGTGGTACTGCATTTCCTACCTGCTGATATTGGGAATCTTTTGTTCCCTTAAAAATAAACTTATCAGGAAATGACTGTAATCTTGCTGCTTCTCTAACACTTATAGCTCGGCTAAGTATCGGATGAATCCACATTGATTTTCTTACATTAATTACAGTTCCACTTGGTTTTGATATATCCAATTTTAAGTAAATACTATTCTGTGTTCGTCCCGGATCAGCATAATTATCTTTTAGCTTTTCAGACAACTTATGAAAATTTTCCCCTTGTTCAAGTGCATTAAATCTTTCTTGTGCCTTTGCCCTCGTTGCTGGAATTAGATGATTATTAACTCCACTCGATCCAGTTCTCATCAATCTCGCATAATCTGATATATTCTCCTGATTCATGTATGGTATTTCATGTGCCGAATTAACATTTACAGTTGTTTCATATCCCATAAGATCACATATTGCCTGTCCAACATTAACAACAGGAAGATTCTGATTTTCTGGCATTACTATTCTTTCCTGATTCATTATATCAGCTCGGACTCCTAAAACAATATATCTTTTTCGTTCTTGTGGAACTCCAAACCATAGTGAGTTAACAACCCCGCTATTTATAATATAATCTGAACCCAATACTTTTTTAACATAATCTATTACAGAATATGACTGTACCTTAGCAACAATAGCACCTGTGGTAACATTTTTATACAATTTGAAAATTATCTCATTATTAATCAACTCGGCCTTTAATCGAAAACTCTTTTGAAACTTTATGAATCTACCAAGGTCTTCAAATAGTTCATTCAACTCGCTACTATTGACCTTATTGGAAACGGCTTTCAATATTTGATATCCATCCGGATGTTCCTTGTAGTATTTATCAATTTCCCTTTTAATTAAACACGAATTTTTATTTATATATTTAGGTAATCTTTCTTTATTATTTCTATTTTTATAAAGAACATTTATCAATTGAAATAATTCATCACTTACCCTATAACTATTATCATCTTTACTCGCCAATAAATCCATTACATTAAAAGATTCATAATTTCCTTCAGCTAGAACAAGTTCATCATCACGCATTTCTATACCTAAAGACTCAACTATATCATGATCTTTATATGAATCATAAAATCGATGAGTATCTGATGATAGCATGCTAACATTCTCCATCACAAATGCCTTAGGACGAATTTCTTTGATTGCTCTGAAATATTCTTTTACCAAAGAGTTGTTCATATTAATAATATGATTTTTCTGTCTGTTCGCATTTGAAAATCCCTGACAAGGTGGCCCACCAATAACAACATCTATTCCTCCTAACTTTTTTTCCAACCCTTTAAAATCATAGCCTCTTACATCCTTAATCATTTCTATAGTAGATTGACCTTTGTGATTTTCTATATACGTTTTTCTTGCATTCTTATTATTTTCTGCTGCTGCAACAATAAGAAATTGATTGGTTAATTCAAATCCATAACTCAATCCGCCTGCTCCGGCGAACAGATCAACTGTCTTAAACATACTATTTCATTCCCTCCGCATATGTTCTTAATTTAATTAATGACTTCTCATCCATTTCCCTTTGAACGAGAATTTCAAGAAGCTTATATACACCGTCATGTTCAGCTATATAATCAGTCATATGAGGTGGAAGCATTCCTCTCGCTTTAGCTGCCTGAATCTGTAAATCTACATATTCATCCTGTGATAGCGACAAACAATCAGCTATTATTTGTAAATCGTCATTTGAAAACGGTCCATTCTTGCTAGTTTCAACGCCACTAATAAGCATAGTGGATTTTCCAATAGCCTTAGCAATTGTTCTTTGAGTAATCTGTTTTGATTTTCTCAATTCTCTAAAATATACCCCAAATATCATCCCATTACCTCTAAATAAATAAATTTACTTATTTAAATATAACACCATAAAAAAAAAATGCAATAGCATATTGTTGCATTTACAACTCCTTCAAATAAACGGTTCTATAATAAATGTTGGGGTGTTGTAATGACACTCTGACATTTTTCTTTTATAATAATAAAAAACCTCCCAGTGCCAGTCTACCAAAACAAATCACTAGGAGGTGCATAAATGCAACCTA